>NZ_JBFBCB010000020.1:0-127241 GCF_040682975.1 Streptomyces sp. NPDC051051 | reverse complement strand
AAACGCCCGGTCACATTCCGAACCCGGAAGCTAAGCCTCACAGCGCCGATGGTACTGCAGGGGGGACCCTGTGGGAGAGTAGGACGCCGCCGAACAATCTTTGGAAGGACCCCTGGTCCCAGCGTTCAGCTGGGACCAGGGGTCCTTTTGTTTTTCCAGGAAGCGCAGGGTACCCGGCTGCGCGAGAATGACTTGCGGTACCGAAGACAGGAGTCACCCATGTCCACCAACTCTCCCGACGATCGACCGGAGCGCGACCAGCGGCGACGGGACAGTGGGGACCGCGGAGACCGTGGCGAGCGCGGAGGCTTCCGCAGCGACCGCGGGGACCGCGGTGGCTTCCGTCGCGACAACGACCGCCCCGGCGCCGGCCGACGCGACGACAACCGCGGTGGTGGCACCAGCGGTGGCGGATACGGACGCCGTGACGACAACCATGGTGATCGCGGTGGCTTCCGTCGTGACGACAGGCGCGATGACCGTCGTGACGACAACCGTGGTGGTCACGGTGATCGTGACCGTGGTGGTTACGGGCGTCGAGACGATCGTCGTGACGACCGGCGTGAGGGCGATCGGGGTTCTCGTCCGGCGTTCCAGCGTGACGACCGGGACCGTGGCCCGCGTCGCGACGATCGTGGCGACCGCCCGGCCTTCCGTCGTGACGACCGCGGTGAGCGGCCTCCCTTCCGTCGTGACGACCGCGGTGACCGTCCCGCCTTCCGCCGTGACGACCGCCCCGGTGACCGACGCGACGACCGACGGGGCGACGACCGCGGAGGTTTCGTCCGCCGTGACGACAACCGCGGGGACCGCGGGGGCTTCCGTCGTGACGACCGTCGGGATGACCGTCGTGACGACAACCGTGGTGGTCACGGTGATCGTGACCGTGGTGGTTACGGGCGTCGAGACGATCGTCGTGACGACCGGCGTGAGGGCGATCGGGGTTCTCGTCCGGCGTTCCAGCGTGACGACCGGGACCGTGGCCCGCGTCGCGACGATCGTGGCGACCGCCCGGCCTTCCGTCGTGACGACCGCGGTGAGCGGCCTCCCTTCCGTCGTGACGACCGCGGTGAGCGGCCTCCCTTCCGTCGTGACGACCGCGATGACCGTCCCGCCTTCCGCCGTGACGACCGCCCCGGTGACCGACGCGACGACCGACGGGGCGACGACCGCGGAGGTTTCGTCCGCCGTGACGACAACCGCGGGGACCGCGGGGGCTTCCGTCGTGACGACAGGCGCGACGACAACCGTGGCGGCGAGCGCGGTGGCGACCGTGGCGGGTTCCGCGGCCGTGACGACCGTGGTGGTCGGCCCGGTGGCTTCCGGGGGCGCGACGACCGGGGCGGACGCGACGACCGGCGTGGTGGCGGCAGGTTCCGTGACGACCGGGACCGGGACCGCGAGCCGATCAAGCGACTGCCGATCCCCGAGGACGTCACCGGCGAGGAGATCGACAAGGACGTACGGCAGGAGCTGCAGAGCCTGCCCAAGGGGCTCGCCGAGGACGTCGCCAAGAACCTGGTGATGGTCGCGCGGCTCATCGACGAGGAGCCCGAGCGTGCCTACGGGTACTCGAAGGTGGCGCTGCGGCTGGCGTCACGCGTCGCCGCCGTGCGGGAGGCGGCCGGGTTCGCGGCGTACGCCACCCAGAAGTACAGCGAGGCGCTGGCCGAGTTCCGTGCCGCCCGGCGGATGACCGGGACCGTGGAACTGTGGCCCGTCATGGCCGACTGCGAGCGCGGGCTCGGACGGCCGGAGAAGGCGCTGGAGATGGCCGGCGCGCCCGAGGTGCACAAGCTCGACAAGGCCGGGCAGGTGGAGATGCGGCTCGTCGCGGCCGGTGCCCGACGTGACATGGACCAGCTGGACGCGGCCATCGTGACGCTCCAGAGCCCCGAGCTGGCCTCGAACTCCGTGCAGCCGTGGACCGCGCGGCTGCGGTACGCGTACGCCGACGCGCTGCTCGCCGCCGGCCGCCGGAGCGAGGCGCGCGAGTGGTTCGCGAAGGCCGTCGAGGCCGATCGGGACAGCAGCACCGACGCCTCGGACCGGCTGGCCGAACTGGACGGCGTGGAGTTCGTCGACGCGCTGGACGAGGACGGGGACGTCGTCGCCGAGGACGAGCGGCCGGTCGAGGGCAAGGCCGACGACCAGGACTGACGTGGGTGAGTGAAAGGGGCTCGGCTCCGGTGTCGTACCGGAGCCGAGCCCCTTTTTTCCGTTTTCCCGGTCAGAGGTCCAGTGCGCGCAGGACCAGGCCCGAGGCCGGTTTCGGGCCGAACGACGTCGACTTGCGGGGCATCATGACGCCCTGCCGGGCGAGATCGCGGACGACCTCCTCGCGGACCGGGTGCAGCAGCACGGCCGTACCGGCGTCGCGTTCCGCCTTCTCGACCGTCGCGGCGGTGTCGTGGATGTAGGCGATGCGGGCGGGGTCGTCCTCGGGGACGTGCCACACGTGCGCGAGGAGCGTGGCGTGCAGGACCGTCGCGTCGAGGGTGCGCCAGGCCCGGGGGCGGTCGGCGGGGACCGTGCGGGCGAGGAGGGCCGGGTCCGGGCGGTCCAGGAGGTGGAAGGCACCGTCGCCGGCCAGCAGGAAGGCGTTGCCCCCGGCGGTCGCGTCCGCGAGGGCGTCGAGGGCCCGGGGCAGGGGCGCCTCCAGACGCCGGACGCGGAACAGCCCCTCCACCGCGGCCAGGGCCTCGGCGACCGGCAGGCCGTGCAGGAGACGGTGGATGGCGCGGACGCGCAGGGGATAGCGGGCCGTGTCCACGAGGAGGACCAGGCCGTCGTCCCAGGGGCTGGGGGAGGCGTGCTCCGCGCGTAGACGCAGGTACGTCGCCCAGCGGTGGTGGCCGTCGGCGATCAGGGCCTGGTGGTGGGCGAGGCCGGCCTGGATGCGGGCCACCTCGGCGGGGTCGGTGATCGACCACAGACGGTGGCTGAAGCCGTCCTCCGTGGTCGTCGACAGGAGCGGGGGCCGGTCCGCGGTCCGCTCTACGGCCTCCGTCGCCGTGCCGTCGCCGCGATACGTCAGGAGCAGCGGTTCGAGGTTGGCCCGGGTGGCGCGCATCAGGGCCGCGCGGTCGGCGACGATGTGCGGCATCACGTCCTCGTGGGGGAGGACGACGCCGGCGGAGGGCCCGGAGACCCGCAGGGTGCCGATGAGGCCGCGCTGCAGCATGCCGTCGGCGTGCCGCTGCTCGTAGACGTACAGGGCGGGTACGGCGTCGGTCGTCAGGACGCCTTCGGCGAGCCAGCGGCGGAGGGTGTCCGCGGCCTGTTCGTTGCGGGCGCCGGCGGTGGTGGCCTGAGGGAGGATCAGACGGACGATGTTGTGCGGGTCCGCGTCCTGGAGGTGGTGCAGGCCGTCGGGGCGGACCACGACGTCGTACGGCGGGGAGGTGACGGCGGCGAGACTGCCGACCCGGTCGGGGTCGTAGCGCAGGCCTCGGAACGGGGTGAGTTCCAGGCCTCGGGGCGCCGTCGCTTCCGAGTGACCTGCTGAGTTCATCCCGGCATCGTACGTCTGTCGGTGGCATGCGGGATGATCGGGGAAAGCGATCGAACGAGGAGCGATGTGGAATGAGCCGGAGCGTCAGGACGAGGCCCGAGGGCAGTGGGCAGGCCCTGAGCGAGGCGTACGACACGGCGCTGCTCGACCTGGACGGGGTGGTGTACGCGGGCGGGAACGCGATCGTGCACGCCGTCGAGTCGCTGGCCGCCGCGCGCGGTGGCGGAATGCGGCTGGCGTACGTCACCAACAACGCGCTGCGCACGCCCGACGCCGTGGCGGACCACCTCACCGAGCTGGGCATACCCACCGGAGCGGACGACGTCATCACCTCGGCGCAGGCGGTCGCCCGGCTGATCAGTGAACAGGTGCCGGCGGGGGCGCGGGTCCTGGTGATCGGCGGGGAGGGCCTGCGGGTCGCGCTGCGCGAGCGCGGGCTCGAACCCGTCGAATCGGCGGAGGACGACCCGGCGGCCGTGGTGCAGGGGTTCGGCGGGCCCGACCTGCCGTGGGGGCGGTTCGCCGAGGCGTCGTACGCCGTCGCGCGTGGCGTGCCGTGGTTCGCGTCCAACACCGACCTGACGATTCCGAGCGGGCGGGGCATCGCGCCGGGCAACGGCGCGGCGGTGGAGGTCGTGCGGATCGCGACCGGGGCCGAGCCGCAGGTCGCGGGCAAGCCGTTGCCCCCCATGCACCGCGAGACGATCCTGCGGACCGGCGCCGAGCGGCCGTTGGTGGTCGGAGACCGGCTGGACACCGACATCGAGGGCGCGTTCAACGGCGAGGTCGACTCGCTGCTCGTGCTGACCGGGGTGACCGACGGCGCGCAGCTCCTCGCGGCGCCGCCGCAGCACCGGCCGACGTACGTGGACGCCGATCTGCGCGGCCTGCTGACCGGGCAGCCGGGGGTCGCCGAGGCGGGGAGCGGCTTCCGGTGCGGGGGATGGGCCGCGTCGGCCGGGGCGGAGAGGCTCGAACTCGACGGTGAGGGGGCAGTCCTGGACGGGCTGCGGGCGCTGTGCGCGGCGGCCTGGACCGCGGCGGGCGACGGCTCGTGCGGGCTGGACGGGGGGAAGGCGCTCGCCCGGCTGGGGTTGTGAACCCGGTGGCGCGCCCGCTGCGGTGACCCGTGCGGTGATGCGTGCGGTGAGGCGGATCGGTCGCGGCCGTTGCCTTCGGGCGGCGACCGCGACCAATCAGCGGGGAGAAATGGCAGGGTAGGCTAACCTAACTGCGTGTTGGTCGACAGTGTTCCCGAAGAGCGCGTGGAGAGTGCCCCCGCGCCCCCAACCCGCCGGGCTCTACGGTCCCTTGGGCTGCTCGTGTCCGTCGCCGTCCTGCTGCTGGTGGTCGTGGCGAGCATCGCCGTCGGCGCCAAGGAGCTGTCCCTCGAACAGGTGTGGCACGGGCTGTTCCAGGACACGGGGACGTACGGCGACGTCGTCGTGGGGGAGCGGGTCTCGCGGACCGTGCTCGGACTGCTGGTCGGCGCCGCGCTGGGACTGTCCGGAACGGTCCTCCAGGCCCTGACCCGCAATCCGCTGGCCGACCCCGGACTGCTCGGCATCAACGCGGGCGCCTCGGCCGCGGTGGTCACCGCCATCACCTTCCTCGGCGTGACCAGCGTCAGCGGCTACGTGTGGTTCGCCTTCTTCGGTGCGGCGGCCGTCGGCGCGCTGGTCTGGTTCCTGGGCGGCAGCCGGGGCGCCACGCCCGTGCGGCTCGCGCTCGCCGGCACCGCCCTCAGCGCCGCGCTCTTCGGGTACGTCCAGGCCGTGATGATCATGGACAAGGCGGCGCTCGCCCGGATGCGCTTCTGGACGGTCGGCTCGCTGACCTCGGCGACGAACGACACGATCTGGCGGGTGCTGCCCTTCCTGGCGGTCGGCACGCTCCTCGCGTTCGCGCTCGCCCGGCCGCTGAACGCCATGGCCATGGGCGACGACACCGCCAAGGCCCTCGGCGCCCACCTCAACCGCACCCGGGCACTGTCCATGCTCGCCGCCACCGTGCTGTGCGGAGCCGCGACCGCCGCCTGCGGGCCGATCGTGTTCGTCGGACTGATGGTCCCGCACGTGGTGCGCTCCTTCACCGGGCCCGACCTGCGCTGGATCATGCCGTACGCGGCGGTCCTGTCGCCCGTGCTGCTGCTGGGCTCCGACGTGATCGGCCGGGTCGTCGCCCGCCCCTCGGAGGTCCAGGTGGGCATCATCACCGCGCTCATCGGCGGCCCGGTCTTCATCCATCTCGTACGACGGCGGAGGACGGCCCAGCTGTGAAGACCGCACCCCAGTCCGAGCCGGAGCGGACCACGAAAGCCAAGGAAGCAACAGAAGCAACGAAGGCCGCGAAGGCCACGGAGGCCGGACGCCGGAAGGCCGGCACCGTCCGAGCCCTGCGAACCCCCGGCGGGCTCTCCGTCCGGGTGCACCCGCGTGTCCTGATCGTCGTGCTCGTGCTGGCGCTGGCCGCCTTCGCCGCGAGCGTGGTGCTCATCGGCACCGGTGACTTCCCCATCTCCACCGGCGACGTACTGAAGACACTCGCCGGCAACGGCACCGAGGGCCAGGAGTTCATCGTCAACGAACTGCGGCTGCCGCGGGTCGTCGTGGGACTGCTGGTGGGCGCCGCGCTGGGGCTGGGAGGCGCCGTGTTCCAGGCCGTCTCCCGCAACCCGCTGGGCAGTCCGGACGTCCTCGGGCTCGGGCAGGGGGCGACGGCCGGCGCGCTCGTGGTGATCGTGCTGATGTCCGGCTCCGCCGACCAGGTCGCCGTCGGCGCCCTCGTCGGCGGGCTGGTCACGGGTGCCGCCATCTACCTGCTCGCCTGGAAACGGGGCGTGCACGGCTACCGGCTGGTCCTCGTCGGCATCGGTGTGTCGGCGATCGCGACCGCGGTCAACGGCTATCTGATCACCAAGGCCGACCTGGTCGACGCGGCCCGCGCGGTCGTGTGGATGACCGGATCGCTCGACGGCCGGGACTGGAAGCAGGTCTGGCCGCTGCTCGCGCTGTGCTGCGGGCTCGTCCCGCTCGTCCTCGCCAACGCACGCGGGCTGCGCATGATGGAGATGGGCGACGACGTCTCCCACGCCCTCGGAGTGCGCGTGGAGCGGGTACGGCTGCTGCTCATGGTGTGCGCCGTCCTCCTCACCGCCTCCGCCACCGCCGCCGCGGGCCCCGTGGCCTTCGTGGCGCTCACCGCGCCCCAGCTCGCCCGGCGCCTGACCCGCTCACCCGGACCGAACCTGGTGCCCGCCCTGTTCATGGGCGCCGCCCTCCTGGTCACCGCCGACTGGGCGGCGCAGCGGCTGTTCGGTGACGGACAGCTGCCCGTGGGCGTGGTCACCGGCGTGCTCGGCGGCGTCTACCTGTTGTGGCTGCTGGTCACCGAGCGCCGGGCGGGCCGGATATGAACAGCGCCACCACCCGTGCCGGCCGCGGGCCGAACAACCGAAGGAGCACCGTGAACCGCCTGTCCGCCGAGAACGTCACCCTCGCCTACGACCAGCGGGTCATCGCCGAGCAGCTGTCGGTGGAGATCCCCGACCACTCGTTCACCGTGATCGTCGGTCCCAACGCCTGCGGCAAGTCGACGCTCCTGCGCGCGCTGTCGCGGATGCTCAGGCCGAGCGAGGGCCGGGTGCTCCTCGACGGGCAGGTCATCCAGTCGATGCCCGCCAAGAAGGTCGCCAGGACGCTCGGACTGCTGCCGCAGTCCTCGATCGCGCCCGACGGCATCACGGTCGCCGACCTGGTGGGCCGCGGCCGCTACCCGCACCAGGGCATCCTGCGCCAGTGGTCGGCCGAGGACGAGCGGGTCGTCCAGGAGTCCATGGCCCGGACCGGGGTCGCCGAACTCGCCGAGCGGTACGTCGACGAGCTGTCCGGCGGTCAGCGCCAGCGGGTGTGGATCGCGATGGCCCTCGCCCAGCAGACCCCGCTGCTGCTGCTCGACGAGCCGACCACCTACCTCGACATCCAGCACCAGATCGACGTCCTCGACCTGTGCGCCGAACTCCACGAGGAGCAGGGCCGCACCCTGGTCGCCGTCCTGCACGACCTCAACCACGCCGCCCGGTACGCCACCCACCTCATCGCGCTGAAGGGCGGCACGGTGATCGCGCAGGGCGCGCCCGGCGACGTCGTCACGGCGCCCCTGGTCGAGGAGGTCTTCGGGCTGCGCTGCCAGGTCATCGACGACCCGGAGACGGGAACGCCGCTGGTGGTGCTGGCCGCGCGCAAGGCACGCGCACGCGTGCCGGTGACGGAAGCCTCCTGACGGTCACGGGGGCCGCCCGAGGTCACAGCAGCTTTCTGAGCACGAACAGATCCCTGAGGCTCGCCTCCAGCCGCACCCGGCCCGAACCCCACGCCTTCGCGAAGTTCAGTTCTCCGTCGACCAGCGCGACCAGGTCGTCGCCGGCCATCCGCAGCCTGATCCCGGCCCTCTCCGGAGGCGGGCCCTGCACGGTGTCCCGCACGACGATCCGGCCGTCCGCCATCCGGCCGACGAACGTCACGTCCAGGTCGGTGATCCAGCAGCTCACCGACCGGTCGAGGGCGGCGGCCGCGCGGGCGTCCCCCTCGGCGCGGCCCATGCTCTGCGAGAACTTCTCGAGTGCGGCGCGGCACTCCTCGATCGTGGCCATCGCGCTCGACGGTACCCCAGCGGTTCGCGGTAGCGTCGGGGCATGAGCGACACAGTTCCGGAGCCGGCGGCCACGCCTCAGGAGCAGGGGCAGAGGCGGGAGCAGGAGCCCGGGTACGCCCCCTCCGCTCCCGCCCCGCTCCAGGTGCCCCGCACCCCCACCGGCGACGCCGAGGTGGACGCCCACCTGGACCGGCTGGCCGACGCCGACCCCCTCGCCACGGACGGACACCTCGGGGTGTACGAGGATGTACACCGGGGGCTGCGCGACGCGCTCACCGCGCTCGACGCCCGCCCGGGACCTCCGGGGCCCCCGTCAACGCACGGCAGTAGGAGCTGAACCGAACGTGGCAGGAGTCGCACGTCGTCGTCTGGACGCGGAGCTGGTACGCCGCAAGCTCGCGCGGTCGCGTGAGCACGCCGGCCAGCTGATCGCCGCGGGGCGGGTCTCGGTCGGGAAGACCGTCGCCACCAAACCAGCCACACAGGTGGAGACGGCGGCGGCGATCGTCGTCTCCGCCGACGACAGCGACCCCGACTACGTGTCGCGGGGCGGGCACAAACTCGCCGGCGCCCTGGAGGCGTTCGTGCCGCAGGGCCTCCTGGTCGAGGGGCGGCGGGCGCTGGACGCCGGCGCGTCCACCGGCGGCTTCACCGATGTGCTGCTGCGGGCGGGGGCCGCGCACGTCGTCGCGGTCGACGTCGGCTACGGGCAACTCGCCTGGTCTCTCCGAAGCGATGAACGCGTCACCGTCAAGGACCGTACGAACGTACGCGAGTTGACGCTCGAAGCGATCGATGGGGAGCCAGTGGATCTTGTCGTGGGGGACTTGTCCTTCATCCCGCTCGGGCTGGTGCTGCCGGCCCTGGCGCGGTGCACCGCGCCGGACGCGGACCTGGTGATGATGGTCAAGCCACAGTTCGAGGTGGGTAAGGAACGGCTGGGCAGCGGGGGCGTCGTGCGCAGCCCCCAGCTGCGGGCCGAGGCGGTGCGGGGCGTGGCACGCAAGGCGTGGGAGCTGGGCCTCGGCGTGAAGGGGGTCACCGCCAGTCCGCTGCCCGGGCCCTCCGGCAACGTCGAGTATTTTCTGTGGCTCCGGGCCGGGGCGCCCGCTCCGGACCCGGCCGATGTCGACCGTGCAGTTGCGGAGGGGCCGCGTTGACCCAGAACCGAGCTCGTACTGTTTTCCTGCTGGCCCACACCGGGCGGCCCGCCGCGATCCGCAGCGCGGAACTGGTGGTGAAGGGGCTGCTGCGCGAGGGCATCGGGGTGCGCGTCCTGGAGTACGAGGCCGCCGACCTGCCCCTGCCGGACGAGGTGGAGCTGGTCTGCGAGGCCACCCCGCAGTGCCTGGAGGGCTGCGAGCTGCTCATCGTCCTCGGCGGTGACGGGACGCTGCTGCGCGGCGCGGAGTTCGCGCGGGCGTCCGGGGTGCCGATGCTCGGCGTGAACCTCGGCAGCGTCGGCTTCCTGGCGGAGGCCGAGCGGGACGACCTCGACAAGGTCGTCGACCGGGTGGTCACGAAGTCGTACGAGGTCGAGGAGCGGATGACCGTCGACGTCGTCGTGCACCGCAACGGGGACATCGTGCACACCGACTGGGCGCTGAACGAGGCGGCCGTGCAGAAGGCCGGCGCGGAGAAGCTGCTCGAGGTGGTGCTGGAGATCGACGGGCGGCCGGTCACCGGGTTCGGCTGCGACGGGATCGTGCTGTCGACGCCGACCGGCTCCACCGCCTACGCCTTCTCGGCCGGCGGACCCGTGGTGTGGCCCGAGGTCGAGGCGTTGCTGATGGTGCCGATCAGCGCCCACGCCCTGTTCGCCAAGCCGCTGGTGACCTCGCCGAACTCGGTGCTCGCGGTGGAGCTGCTGCCGCACATTCCCCCGGGCGTCCTGTGGTGCGACGGGCGGCGTACCTTCGAGCTGCCGCCGGGGGCCCGGGTCGAGGTGCGGCGCGGAGCCGTGCCGGTGCGCCTGGCCCGCCTGCACCACGCGTCCTTCACGGACCGGCTGGTGGCGAAGTTCGCGCTGCCCGTCTCGGGGTGGCGCGGGGCCCGGCACTAGTTCGGCACGGCGTCGGGGGAGGGACGTCCGCTCGCCCGGTTGACGGGGCGCCTCGCACTTCCCGCCCCCGACCTCGTAAGGTCGTGTCCGTGTTGGAGGAGATGCGGATACGGTCGCTCGGAGTCATCGACGACGCGGTCGTCGAGCTGTCGCCAGGCTTCACCGCGGTCACGGGTGAGACGGGCGCGGGCAAGACCATGGTCGTCACCAGCCTCGGGCTGCTGCTGGGCGGGCGCGCCGACGCCGCGCTCGTGCGGCTCGGCGCCGAAAAAGCGGTCGTGGAGGGGCGGATCACCGTGCCCCCGGGCGCTCCGGTGGCCATGCGGGCCGAGGAGGCCGGGGCCGAGCTCGACGACGGGGCACTGCTGATCAGCCGTAGCGTGTCCGCCGAGGGGCGGTCGCGGGCGCATGTCGGCGGGCGGAGTGTGCCCGTCGGGGTGCTCGCCGAACTCGCGGACGAGCTGGTGGCCGTGCACGGACAGACCGACCAGCAGGGGCTGCTGAAGCTGTCCCGGCAGCGGCAGGCGCTCGACCGGTACGCCGGTGACGCCGTCGCCGTGCCGCTCGCCAAGTACACGGAGGCCTACCGGCGGCTGCGGGCCGTCTCCGGCCGGCTCGACGAGATCACCACGCGCGCGCGTGAACGGGCCCAGGAGGCCGACATGCTGCGCTACGGCCTCGACGAGATCGCCGGCGTCGAGCCGCGCGCGGGCGAGGACGCGGAACTGGCGGAGGAGGCGGAGCGGCTCGGCCACGCCGAGGCGCTGTCCTCGGCCGCCACGGCCGCCCACGGCGCCCTCGCGGGCAATCCCGAGGATCCCGAGGGCATCGACGCGACCACGCTCGTCGCGGGCGCCCAGCGGGCCCTGGAGGCCGTACGGTCGCACGATCCGGCGCTGGCCGCGCTCGCCGACCGCATCGGGGAGATCGGGATCCTGCTGGGCGACGTGGCGGGGGAGCTGGCGGGCTACGCCGACGACCTCGACGCCGATCCGCTGCGGCTGGCGGCCGTCGAGGAGCGGCGGGCCGCGCTGACCGCGCTGACCCGGAAGTACGGCGAGGACGTCGACGCGGTCCTCGACTGGGCCGAGCGCGGTGCCGCTCGGCTCGGCGAACTGGACGGCGACGACGAGCGGATCGGCGAGCTGACCGCCGAGCGCGACGCGCTGCGGGCCGAACTGGGCGGCCTGGCACAGGCCCTGACCGACGCGCGGACGGAGACCGCCGAGCGGTTCGCCGCCGCCGTGACCGCCGAGCTGGCCTCGCTGGCGATGCCGCACGCGCGCGTGTCGTTCGACATCCGGCAGACCGAGGACCCCGAGGGCGTGGAGGTCGACGGCCGTCCCGTCGCCTACGGGCCGTCCGGCGCCGACGAGGTGGAGCTGCTGCTCGCCCCGCATCCGGGGGCGCCGCCGCGGCCCATCGCCAAGGGCGCGTCCGGTGGTGAGCTGTCCCGCGTGATGCTGGCCGTCGAGGTCGTGTTCGCGGGGACGGACCCCGTGCCGACGTACCTCTTCGACGAGGTCGACGCGGGCGTGGGCGGCAAGGCGGCGGTGGAGATCGGGCGGCGCCTGGCGCGGCTCGCGAGGACCGCGCAGGTCGTCGTCGTCACCCACCTGCCGCAGGTGGCGGCCTTCGCCGACCGGCAGTTGCTGGTCGAGAAGACCAACGACGGGTCCGTGACCCGGTCCGGCGTCAAGGTGCTGGAGGGCGAGGAGCGGATCCGGGAGCTGTCCCGGATGCTCGCCGGCCAGGAGGACTCGGAGACGGCACGCGCGCACGCGGAGGAACTGCTGGAGACGGCCCGCGCGGACGCATAGCGCCTCGGGCGGAGGGCGGGACGGCGGCCCACGGGCCGGTCCCGCCCTTCGGCCTTTCCGGATCGGCTTGCCTAGGGTGGCCCGATGACCACACGAAGGAGCAGGCGGGCCGCGTTCGCGGTGGCGGCCGGTCTCACGCGCGCGGGAGCGGCCGCCCTGCGCGAGGCGGCGCCCGGCGGGCCGGCGCGCTGGGAACGGACGAACTTCGCCGGACGGACCGTGGAGCTGTACGCCGGTCCGGCGGCCGTCCTCGCGGCGGCGCTCGGGGCGGCACGGGTGCGTCCGGCCGCGGCCGGGGCCGTCCTGGCCGCCGGGGTCTGCGGGGCGTACGACGATCTCGTGGGCGCCGGTGATCCGCGGCGCGGCTTCCGGGCGCACCTGGGGGCACTGCGGCGGGGAGAGGTCACCAGCGGGACCGTCAAGCTGGGCGGGATCGGCGCGGCGGGGCTGCTGGCCGGGGCCCTGCTGAAGGAGCGGCCCCTGGACAAGGCGCTCGCGGGGGTCGTGATCGCCGGGGCGGCGCACTTCGTCAACCTCGTGGACGTGCGGCCCGGACGAGCCGCCGGCGCCGTGCTCGCGCTGGGCGTGCCGGGGCTGCTGCGGGCCGGTCCCGCCGGGGAACTGGCCGCGATGGCGACGGGGGTCGCGGCGGCCGTGCTCCCGGACGACCTGGGGGAGCGCGCGATGCTGGGTGACACCGGGGCGCACGCGCTGGGCGCGCTCCTGGGCGCGGCGGTCGCGGTGGGCAGCGGACGCGCGGGACTCGTGGCGCACGCGGCTGCGGTGGTGGGCGCGGCGGTGTACGGGGAGCGGGTCAGCGGGACGGCCCGGATCGGGATCGGCGGGACGGCGCGGATCGGGCGGCGGGCGGCAGTGCGAGGGCGCACGCCGGTGTGAGTGGGAAGGCGTGCGCCGGTGTGCAGAGAGGCGTGCGTGGGCGTGGCCGGCCGTGTCCGCGGAGGCCCGGCGGGAGGCGCCGGCCGACGCGTCCCCGCGGACGAGGCGGCCGGATCTCCCGTCGACGCGTCGTCAGGGCCCTTCGGCGCCCGGGGGTTCGACCGCGCGCCGACCGGTCCCCACGCGCGGCCCCCCCGGTGCGCACCGCGCCCTCCGGGGGTGCCGCCGCCCCGTAACAGGACCTCACCAAGTCGCGGCAACCGGCTCATCCGTCGAACGGAACTCCGCCCTCCTTCACTCGTGCGGGTGATGCGCGGGGGCGTGTTGCCGGGGCCGCGGGTGCTCGGCGGCACGGAACACCCGTGCGCCCTGGCATCCTTGGGCGGAGGACGTGGAGGAGCGCGAGCGGTCCACCCCCGCGCCCGCGTCCCTTCTGTACGTTCCTTCGTGATCGACCGATGCCGAACCAGGAGCCCCGGCCACGTGAGCAGCCACGCACCGCACGGCCGGTCGCCGCTGCGCACCGTGCAGGTGCTGGGCGGGGGCAACGCCTGCAGCAGCGCCCATGTGCGCTCCCTGGCCGCGGGGCTCGTCGCGCGGGGCGTGCGGGTGACGGTGTGCGCCCCCGCCGAGTCCGATCACCTTCACGACTTCACGGGCGCCGGAGCCGACCACGTGCCCGTGCCCCGCAGCAGCGATCCCGCGTCCGTGGCGGCGCTGCGGGCGGCGTGCACGGACGCCGACCTCGTCCACGCGCACGGACTGCACGCCTCCTTCCGGGCCGTGCTCGCGCTCAGCGGGCGGCGCACCCCGCTCGTGGTCACCTGGCACAACAGGGCGTACGCCGAGGGAGCCCGCGCCCATCTGCTGCGCCTGCTGGAGCGGCGGGTCGCCAGGGCGGCCGCCGTGGTGCTCGGCACCACCTCCGACCTGGTGGACCGGGCGCGCCGCACCGGCGCCCGGGACGCCCGGCTCGCCGCGGTCGGGCTTCCCGGACCCCGCGGGAGCGAGGAGGACCCGGAACGGCCGCGGGCCAAGGTGCGGGCCGAACTCGGCGCGACCGGACGCCCGTTGCTGATGGCCGTCGGTTCCCTCGACCGCTTCCGCGGTCACGACGTCCTGCTCGACGCCGCGCGCGTATGGGGCCGGCTGGACCCCGTGCCGCTGGTCGTGGTCGCGGGGGAGGGACCGCTGCGGGCCGAACTCCAGCACCGTATCGAGGACGAGGAACTGCCCGTCCGGCTCCTCGGGCGGCGGGACGACGTGGGCGAACTGCTGGCCGCCGCCGACCTCGCCCTGCTGCCCGGTGCCGGGGAGTCGCGTTCGGTCCTGGCGCAGGAGGCCCTCCACGCGCGCGTGCCGCTCGTCGCGGCGCTGACCGGCGGAGTGCGCGAACTCGTCGGCGAAGCCGCCGAATTCGTCCCGCCCGGTGACGCGGAAGCCTTCGCCGACGCCGTCGTACGCCTGCTCGCCGCACCCGAACACCGCGAGCGGCTCCGGGAGTCGGGCACCCGGCAGGCGGCCACCTGGCCGAGCGAGGACGACACCGTCGCCCAGGTCCTCAGCGTCTACGACGAGTTGACGCGGCCGCTGCCGATGATCTGACGCGCACCCGTGATCCCGCTCCGTGGCACCCGCCCGGCGGCGGCTCAGGGCACCAGCCGCCGGGCCCGCAGCGCCAGGCTCAACGCCAGCACCGTCTGCGGGTCGTCGAGGTCGGTGCCCAGCAACTCGCCGATGCGCGCGAGCCGGTTGTACAGCGTCTGCCGGTTGAGGTGCAGCTCGCGGGCCGTCTCCGCCTTGCGGCCCGCGTGCGCCAGATAGGTCTCCAGGGTGGGCAGCAGGGGTGGCCTGGAGCGCTGGTCGTGGTCGCGGACCGGGCCGATCGCGCGGTCCACGAAGGCCGCCAGGCCGGGATGGCCGCGCAGCCGCCACAGCAGCAGGTCGATGTCGAGGCGGCGGGCGTCGTACCAGGACCGGTCCGGCAGGCCCTGCGCCGCCGTCGCCGTCTCCGCCGCGTGCCCGAGGCCCGCCGAGGCCGCCGCCCAGCCGCCCGCGACGCCGACCACCACGACCGGCGGCTGAGCGCCCGGCCGCTGGATCCCGGCCCGTTCCACCCCGGCGCGCAGCGCCGCCGCGACCCGGTCCGCGACCGCCGGCCGCTCCGACTCCGAGCGCAGGCCCAGCAGCAGCGGCACGCGGCCCTCCACCGGCCGCACGCCCAGCAGGACCGGCACCCCCACCGACGCCAGCTCCTCCGCCACCGCCCGCGCCAGCACCGCCCAGCCGCCACCCGGGGACAGCGTGGCGCCCAGGCGCATCACGACCGGCAGCAGCGGACCGTCACCGGGCTTGAAACCGAGGACACGAGCCTGCGCCGGAGCGTCCTCCGCCGCGATGCGCCCCTCGGCGAGGTCGGTCAGGAAGTCGCCGCGGCCGCGCGCCGCCAGCTCCTCCTCCTGCCGCGCCTGCATCAGCACCACGGCCAGGATCCCGGCGGCCCGCTCGGCGGCGATCCGGTGCACCGGAGCGAGCGCGGCGCGCACCGGCAGCAGCACCAGCCGGGCCCGCACCGCATCCGCCCCCGGCCCGCCGCCGGGGACGTCCACCAGCACCGAACCGGCGGGCGCGTCCTTGTGGGGGCCGCGCAGCCCCTCCCACACCTGGAGCGGATCCGCCCCCTCAGGACCGGCCCCGGCGGCGTACAGCAGCTGTCCGTCGGTGGTCTCAAGGAACACCGGGTTGCCGCTGAAGTCGGCCAGGATGCCGAGCACTTGGGGGATCCCCCCGCCGCCCAGCAGCGCCTGGGTGCAGCGGCGGTGCACCTCCTCGGCCTGCTGGAGCAGCGCGTAGTGACCGTTGACGATCTCGGTGTGGATCTCCTCGGTGACCGCGACGAACGGCACCTCGCGGTGCAGCTGCACCAGTGGCAGGCCGGTCGTGCGGGCCGTCTCCACCAGCGCCGCGGGCAGCCGGGCGAACCGTGGGCCCAGCTCGACCACCAGGGCCGCGATGCCCCGCTCGGCCAGGGTGCGCACGAACGCCCGCTGCTCCGCCGGGCGGGTGCCGAGGCCGTAACCGGTGGTGAGCAGCAGCTCGCCGCCCTTGAGCAGGGAGGCGATGTTCGGGACCTCCCCGGCGTGCACCCAGCGCACCGTGCGGCCCAGCCGCTCCGCGCCCGCCAGGATCTCGGGCAGCCCGCTGCGCAGACCGGGCAGCTCCAGCGCCCGCTGCACGGTGATGCCGGCGCCCCGGCTGTCGAATCGGTGGTCCGCGTGGCTGTCCATGGAGCGGACGCTACCCGCGGACCCCGTCCGGCCACATCTCCCGCCCGGTCACCGGAACGCTCCGCGGCCGGGCGGGACACGCGGGCTCAGCCGCCGTACGCCCCCGAGGCCGTCAGGCGCAGGGCCGTGTCGATCAGGGGGACGTGGCTGAAGGCCTGGGGGAAGTTGCCCACCTGGCGCTGCAGGCGCGGGTCCCACTCCTCGGCGAGCAGTCCCAGGTCGTTGCGCAGGGACAGGAGCTTCTCGAACAGCTTGCGGGCCTCGTCCACGCGGCCGATCATCGCCAGGTCGTCCGCCATCCAGAACGAGCAGGCGAGGAAGGCGCCCTCGTCGCCGGGGAGGCCGTCGACGCCCTCGCTCTCGCCCTCGGTCGGGTAGCGCAGGATGAAGCCGTCCTCCGTGGACAGCTCGCGCTGGATCGCCTCGATGGTGCCGATCACGCGCTTGTCGTCCGGGGGCAGGAAGCCCATCTGCGGGATCAGCAGCAGCGACGCGTCCAGCTCCTTCGAGCCGTAGGACTGCGTGAAGGTGTTGCGCTCCTTGTCGTAACCCTTCTCGCACACGTCCCGGTGGATGTCGTCGCGCAGCTCGCGCCAGCGCTCCAGCGGGCCGTCCGCGTCACCGGACTCGATCAGCTTGATCGTGCGGTCCACGGCCACCCAGGCCATCACCTTGGAGTGCACGAAGTGGCGGCGCGGGCCGCGCACCTCCCAGATGCCCTCGTCCGGTTCCTGCCAGTGCTTCTCCAGGTAGCGGATCAGCTTCAGCTGGAGCAGCGAGGCGTAGTCGTTGCGGGCCAGCCCGGTCATGTGGCCGAGATGCAGCGCCTCGGTGACCTCGCCGTACACGTCCAGCTGGAGCTGGTGCGCCGCGCCGTTGCCGACCCGGACCGGGGCGGAGCCCTCGTAGCCGGGCAGCCAGTCCAGCTCCGCCTCGCCCAGCTCGCGCTCGCCGGCGATGCCGTACATGATCTGGAGGTTCTCCGGGTCGCCCGCGACCGCGCGCAGCAGCCATTCGCGCCAGGCGCGGGCCTCCTCGCGGTAGCCGGTGCGCAGCAGCGAGGACAGGGTGATGGCCGCGTCGCGCAGCCAGGTGTAGCGGTAGTCCCAGTTGCGGACTCCGCCGATGTCCTCGGGCAGGGAGGTGGTGGGGGCCGCCACGATGCCGCCGGTGGGGGCGTACGTCAGCGCCTTCAGCGTGATCAGTGAACGGATCACCGCCTCGCGGTAGGGCCCGTGGTACGTACAGTGCTCGACCCACTCGCGCCAGAAGTCCTCCGTGGCCTGGAGCGACTGCTCCGGCTCCGGCAGCGCGGGCGGCTCCTTGTGAGAGGGCTCCCACGAGATGGTGAACGCGATCCGGTCACCGGGGGCGACCGTGAAGTCGGAGTACGTCGTCAGCGACTTGCCGTAGGTCTCGGCCTCCGTGTCGAACCACACCGAGTCGGGACCGGCGACGGCGACCGTGCGGCCCTCGTGCTTGTGCACCCACGGCACGACGCGGCCGTAGGAGAAGCGCATCCGCAGGGTCGAGCGCATGGGGACGCGGCCCGAGACGCCCTCGACGATCCGGATGAGCTGCGGGGCGCCGTCGCGCGGGGGCATGAAATCGGTCACCCGGACCGTGCCGCGCGGGGTGTCCCACTCGGACTCCAGGATCAGCGAGTCGCCCCGGTAACCGCGCCGGGCCGCTCGCGGCGGTTCGGCGTCGGAGGCGTGCGCCGGGCCGAGCCGCCAGAAGCCGTGCTCCTCGGTGCCCAGCAGCCCGGCGAAGATCGCGTGGGAGTCGAAGCGGGGCAGGCAGAGCCAGTCCACCGTCCCGTCGCGGCAGACCAGTGCGGCGGTCTGCATGTCTCCGATGAGTGCGTAGTCTTCGATGCGCCCGGCCACGTGCAACTCCAGTCGAACGGCCACGTAGCCCCCATCAGGCGGGGGCAGTCGCTTGGTGCGGTCAAGGGAAAATTTGTCATGCGTCGTTGAGCGGTGAAGCAAAGCAGTCGCTCCGCCGTGTTGGCAAAAGGCCAATTCTTGCTCAACGAACTGACGAGCTCTCATTGTTCCGGTGGGTACGGGCTGGGGTGTGCCGTCTTGCCGGCCGGGCTCGGCAGCGAGTGTCCGAGCAGGATACGACGCACGTAGATGATCTGTGTGCCGCTCCGGACAACGCGGGTGGGCCGAACGGGTGAGCAGTGGGTGAGGACCCGGTGCGCCGGTACCCCGGGGTGCCGGACCGTGTGCGGAGCGTGGCCGGAAGCCATCCCCTCGAGGCGCTGATACCCTGGTAGCCCGTGGACCGGTGGGCACGAAACCCCCGAACCGCAGCGACGGCACCCCCGGAGATCTCCGGCACGAACCGCCGGCGAAAGCCTCCGGGAGCCGCACCGCACCCCCAGATCGCGACCACGGGAGCCCCCTCTTGGCCATGCCGCCCGCTGCTTTCCGAAACAGCTCCGCCACGACGACCAAGCACATCTTCGTCACCGGGGGTGTCGCCTCCTCCCTCGGAAAGGGGCTGACCGCCTCCAGCCTCGGCATGCTGCTCAAGGCGCGGGGCCTGCGCGTCGTGATGCAGAAGCTCGACCCGTATCTCAACGTCGACCCCGGCACGATGAACCCCTTCCAGCACGGTGAGGTGTTCGTCACCAACGACGGCGCCGAGACCGACCTGGACATCGGCCACTACGAGCGCTTCCTCGACCGCGACCTCGACGGCTCCGCCAACGTCACCACCGGCCAGGTCTACTCGACCGTGATCGCCAAGGAGCGCCGCGGCGAGTACCTGGGCGACACCGTGCAGGTCATCCCGCACATCACCAACGAGATCAAGCACCGCATCCGCCGGATGGCGACGGACGAGGTGGACGTGGTGATCACGGAGGTCGGCGGCACGGTCGGCGACATCGAGTCGCTGCCGTTCCTGGAGACCGTCCGCCAGGTCCGCCACGAGGTCGGCCGGGACAACGTCTTCGTCGTGCACATCTCGCTCCTGCCCTACATCGGTCCCTCGGGCGAGCTGAAGACCAAGCCCACCCAGCACTCCGTGGCCGCCCTGCGCAACATCGGTATCCAGCCGGACGCGATCGTGCTGCGCTGCGACCGCGAGGTCCCCACCGCGATCAAGCGGAAGATCTCGCTGATGTGCGACGTCGACGAGGCCGCCGTGGTCGCCTGCCCCGACGCCAAGTCGATCTACGACATCCCCAAGACCGTGCACGGCGAGGGCCTGGACGCCTACGTCGTCCGCAAGCTGGACCTGCCGTTCCGGGACGTGGACTGGACGACCTGGGACGACCTGCTCGACCGCGTCCACCACCCCGACCACGAGATCACCCTCGCCCTGGTCGGCAAGTACATCGACCTGCCCGACGCCTACCTCTCGGTCACCGAGGCGCTGCGCGCCGGCGGCTTCGCCAACAAGGCCCGCGTGAAGATCAAGTGGGTCACCTCGGACGACTGCAAGACCCCGGCGGGTGCCAAGGCGCAGCTCGCCGACGTGGACGGCATCTGCATCCCCGGCGGCTTCGGCGACCGCGGCGTGCTCGGCAAGGTCGGCGCGATCCGCTACGCCCGCGAGAACAGGATCCCGCTGCTCGGCCTGTGCCTGGGCCTGCAGTGCATCGTGATCGAGGCGGCGCGCAACCTGCTCGACATCTCCGACGCCAACTCCACCGAGTTCGACCCGGCCACCGCCCACCCGGTCATCTCCACGATGGCCGAGCAGCTCGACATCGTCGCCGGTGAGGGCGACATGGGCGGCACCATGCGACTGGGCATGTACCCGGCGAAGCTGGCCGAGGGCTCGATCGTGCGCGAGGTCTACGACGGCAAGGAGTACGTCGAGGAGCGGCACCGGCACCGCTACGAGGTCAACAACGCCTACCGCGCGGAGCTGGAGAAGAAGGCGGGCATCCTCTTCTCCGGCACCTCGCCGGACGGCAAGCTCGTCGAGTACGTGGAGTACCCCCGCGACGTCCACCCGTACCTGGTCGCCACGCAGGCCCACCCGGAGCTGCGCTCGCGGCCGACCCGTCCGCACCCGCTGTTCGCCGGGCTGGTGAAGGCCGCGGTCGAGCGGAAGACCTCGAAGTAACACACCAGTTGTACGGTGGCCGGGGTGCATCCCTTCAAAGGTGAGCACCCCGGCCGCTTTTTCCGGTTTCCCGGTTCGCTACGGCCGGTTCTCCGGTGGCCGGATTCCTTTTGTACGTGTGGAAGGACAGGGCATGACGATCAAGGACACCGCGCAGGCGTGGGAGATCCGCGCGACGGAGACCCCCTTCGTGGGCAAGAAGACCTCCGTCCGCACGGACGAGGTGGTCATGCCCGACGGCTCCGCCGTCCACCGTGACTACCAGGTCCACCCCGGCTCCGTGGCCGTCCTCGCCCTCGACGACGAGGACCGCGTCCTGCTGATCAAGCAGTACCGCCACCCCGTGCGGCAGAAGCTGTGGGAGATCCCGGCAGGCCTGCTCGACGTGCCCGGCGAGAACCCGCTGCACGCCGCCCAGCGGGAGCTGTACGAGGAGGCCCACGTCAAGGCCGAGGACTGGCGGGTGCTGACCGACGTCTACACCACTCCCGGCGGCTGCGACGAGGCGGTGCGCATCTTCCTGGCCCGCGGTCTGTCCGAGGCCGACGGGGAGCGCTTCGTGGTCGAGGACGAGGAGGCCGACATGGAGCACGCGCGGGTGCCGGTCGACGAACTCGTGCGGGGGGTGCTCGCCGGCGAGCTGCACAACAACTGCCTCGTCGTGGGTGTCCTGTCGCTGGTCGCCGCGCGCGGCGGCGAGGGGCTCGACGCGCTGCGCCCGGCGCAGGCGCCGTGGCCGGCCCGCCCCTTCGAGGCGTGACCCCGTCCCGCGCCCTCCCGCCGGCCCCCTGCGGTGTGACGATCTGCTGATCCGATCGGGGGACGTCACCGCCGCGCTCCTCACGGAACGTCGCAGAGCGTGAACTAGGCTCGGGAATCGCCCGATCCGGAGTTCCGGCGGGCTCGCGCGTGCGGTGGGACGGGAGTGTGGCCCGTGACGGATCAGGCAGTGGACACAGGCGGCGTGCAGCTGTCCGGACACGCTGCGACGGAGGGCCATTTCCTGGGCCGTACCCGGGAGTTGAAGGAACTGCGCGCCGACATCGAACGCGCGGGGCTGGACACCCTCTCCGGGAAGAAGGTCCCCCGCGCGCGCGTGCTCCTCATCGCCGGAGGGCCCGGCTCCGGCCGTACCGCGCTGGCCGAGGAGTTCGTCCGGCAGGTCGCCGGACGCTACCGGGACGGCGTGCTGCGCGTCCGGCTCGGCGAACCCGACGGCACCCCCGTGCCCGTCGAGCGGGCCGCCCGCGACCTGCTCACCGCGCTCGGCCGGCCGGTCCCGCCGGGCGCCGGCGAGGACGACCTTTCGGCCACCCTGCGCGAGGCCCTCGCCGAGCGGCGCGCGCTCCTCCTGCTCGACGACGCGGCCGGCGCCGACCAGGTCGACGCCCTCCTTCCGGACACCCCCGAGTGCCTGGTCGTGGCCGTCTCGGCGGGCCCGCTCACCGGGATCTCCGACGTGCGGCCCTGCACCCTGGGCGGCCTCGACACCAAGTCCGCCCTCGAACTGCTCACCCGCCGCACCGGCTCGGTCCGCGTCACCGTCGACCCGCGCGCCGCCGAGGGACTCGTCGAGGCCTGCCAGGGGCACCCCGCGGCGCTGATCCTGGCGGGCGGCTGGCTCGCCGCGCGCCCCAAGTCGGCGATCGCCGACCTCGCCAAGCAACTGCACGCCGCGGGCGACGACGGGACCCCCCTCAGCCGGATCTTCCGGCTCGTGCACGCCACCCTGCCCCCGGCCGCCGCCCGGATACTGCGACTGCTCTGCCTCGCCCCGGCCGGCCTGGCCGACCCGCACACCGCCTCCGCGCTCGCCGGCTGCTCGATCGGCGTCGCGCGCACCACCCTGGACGACCTCGTCGCCCTGGGCCTGCTGCGTGCCCTGCCGTCGCCGGTGCCGCAGTACGAGGTCCCCGGCTGCCTCCAGCCCCTGCTGCTGGCGGCCGCCGAGACCCACGAGCGTCCGGCCGAGCTCCAGCTGGCCCGCGCCCGCATGCTGGAGCGGACGGTACGGCTGCTCCAGTCCTGCCGGGCGGTCACCGAGACGGACAACCCGCAGGCCCGGGAGAAGCTCCAGGGCATGCCCCGCGCCCTGCGTTTCGCCACCCCGCGCGCGGCCGCCGACTGGCTGCGCGCCCGCCGGCCGGCACTGCTCGCCTCCGCGCGGCTCGCGGTCGCCGACGGCGAGCTGGACACCCTGGCCAGACGTCTGATGTCCCAGCTGGTCAGGGCGATGGTCGCGCACCTCGGCACCCGGGGGGCCGCGCCCGACCTGTACGGCGTCCACCAGCTCGTCCTGGACGTGGCCGAGCGCCGCGACCTGCCCCGCGAGAAGGCCGCCGCCCTGCTGAACCTGGCCGACGTGGACGCCCGCACCGGGCGCACGGCGGAGGCCCTGGTGCGCTACCGGGCCGCGCTGGACGCCGGACGGGAGGCGAACGACCCGTACGCGACCGGCCGCGCGATGGAATCCGTAGGCGGCGCGCACCTGGAGCTGGGGGACTACGACCGGGCCGCCGACTGGTTCGGCCGGGCCCTCGCCCAGCGGCTGGCCCGCGACGAGCGCGCGGACGCCGCCCGGCTGTACGGCCGTATCGCCACCGCCCACACCTACGCCGGACGGTACGGCGAGGCGCAGCGGGGCTGGCGGGCCGCGGCCGCCGGGCACCGCAAGGCCGGCGATGTGGCCGCGTCCGCACGGGCGTTGAGCGAGCTGGCCCGGGTCCAGGAGTACGCGGGCCGGCCGGAGGAGTCGCTGCGCACCTGCCAGGAGGCCGCCGAGTGGGCCCGGCGCGCCGACGACACCCGGCTGCAGGCCGCCCTCCAGCTCCGGCTGGCCGACACCCTGGAGCACCTCGGCGACCCCGCGGCCGCCCTCCTGCACCGCGCCGCGGCCGAGCGCATCCTGGGAGATGAGCCCGGAGACCGTGATCCGGAGCCGGAACACGGCGATAACGCCTGCGAAATCCGCAGTACATCCACTGAAGATTGATGCAATGGAAGGCTAGACAGCGGGAACACCTTCATTAGACTGGCTCTGCCGCACGTTCTCCTGCGGTGCATCCCGGTGCGTCCGCTACCTCCGGGTATGTGTTGCTGTTTCCCCACACCCTCTGAGCCAAGGACCGTGATCGACGTGAAGGTCGGCATCCCCCGCGAGGTCAAGAACAACGAGTTCCGGGTGGCCATCACCCCCGCCGGCGTGCACGAGCTGGTGCGCAACGGCCACCAGGTCGTCATCGAGCGCAACGCCGGCGTCGGATCGTCGATCACGGACGACGAGTACGTCGCCGCCGGCGCGCGGATCCTGGACACCGCCGACGAGGTGTGGGCCACGGCCGACCTGCTGCTCAAGGTCAAGGAGCCCGTCGCCGAGGAGTACCACCGTCTCCGCAAGGACCAGACCCTCTTCACCTACCTGCACCTGGCCGCCTCCAAGGAGTGCACCGACGCCCTCGTCGCGTCCGGCACCACCGCGATCGCCTACGAGACCGTCGAGCTGCCGAACCGCGCGCTGCCGCTGCTCGCCCCGATGTCCGAGGTCGCGGGCCGGCTGGCCCCGCAGGTCGGCGCCTACCACCTGATGCGGGCCAACGGCGGCCGCGGCGTCCTGCCCGGCGGCGTCCCCGGCGTCACCCCGGCCAAGGCCGTCGTCATCGGCGGCGGGGTGTCGGGCTGGAACGCCACCCAGATCGCCGTCGGCATGGGCTTCGACGTGACCCTGCTGGACCGCGACATCAACAAGCTGCGCGAGGCCGACAAGATCTTCGGCACCAGGGTCAAGGCCGTCATGTCCAACTCCTTCGAGCTGGAGAAGGCCGTCCTCGACGCCGACCTCGTCATCGGCGCCGTGCTGATCCCGGGCGCCAAGGCCCCGAAGCTGGTCACCAACGAGCTGGTGTCCCGGATGAAGCCCGGCAGTGTTCTTGTCGACATCGCGATCGACCAGGGCGGCTGCTTCGAGGACTCCCGTCCCACCACCCACGCCGAGCCGACCTTCCCGGTGCACGACTCGGTCTTCTACTGCGTCGCGAACATGCCGGGCGCGGTGCCCAACACCTCCACCAACGCCCTCACCAACGCCACGCTGCCGTACATCGTCTCGCTCGCCAACAACGGCTGGGTCGAGGCGCTGCGCCGCGACCCCGCGCTGGCCAAGGGTCTCAACACCCACGACGGCCAGGTCGTTTACCGCGAGGTCGCCGAGGCGCACGGCCTGGCACACGTGGAGCTCGACACGCTCCTCGGCTGACACGCCCGGGCAAGTCACCTTTCCGTAAAGGCGATACGTCAACAGGACGAGCCAATCGCGCACATCCGGCCGGACCTTGCCCGACAAGGTCCGGCCGGATGTGTGTATGGTCACTTTGCGGCTCTCGGTCAACTCGCCTCGAACGTGACCCTTCGACCGATTCGTACACCGGTGAAACCTGCTGTGCGACGGCCGTACGCCCTTGACAGCGGGATGTTTCATTGTCGACACATCGAGTCGGGTCCGGCGGATTGTGTTGCTGCGAACACCCGACACGCCATAGAGTCGCCAACCGTCGGCATGGTGCCACGCTGACCTTGTCTAGAAGTTTCCTGGTCACCAAGGAGGTAAGACGACTTGTGAATGAGTCGACATTTTCTCCCGGGGGTGGTCAACCAGGAATGCCTACGCGGAGTCAGGGCTCCACGGGGCTCGAGGCTGTCGGCTCCGTCGCTGTCCGAACCTTCGCAGCCCACCAGAGCCAGTCAAGCCCCCACACGGCTCTGTCAGCACCCCAGAGCATGGATGGCCATCACGTGAACGCCATGGCCGGCGACGGAAGTGGCGCGCCCCGCAACCACTTCGCCGACTACGACGAACTGCCCGAAGGGCACTTCTACGACCCCGACGCCGAGTACGAGCCCGACCCCGAGTACGCGGCCACCCTCGCGCCCGACGCTGCCCGCCAGCGCCGCGAGCGCATCGGCCCGACCGGTCGTCCGCTGCCGTACTTCCCGATCCCGGGACCGCTGACCAACCACGGTCCCGCGACGATCATCGCGATGTGCAACCAGAAGGGCGGCGTCGGCAAGACCACGTCGACCATCAACCTGGGTGCCGCGCTCGCGGAGTACGGCCGCCGGGTGCTGCTCGTGGACTTCGACCCGCAGGGCGCGCTGTCGGTCGGTCTGGGTGTCAACCCCATGGAGCTCGACCTCACGGTCTACAACCTGCTCATGGAGCGGGGCATGTCGGCCGACGAGGTGCTCCTGAAGACGGCGGTCCCCAACATGGACCTGCTGCCCAGCAACATCGACCTGTCCGCCGCCGAGGTCCAGCTGGTCTCCGAGGTCGCGCGCGAGTCGACGCTCCAGCGGGCGCTGAAGCCGCTGATGGACGACTACGACTACATCGTGATCGACTGCCAGCCCTCGCTCGGCCTGCTCACCGTCAACGCGCTCACCGCCGCCCACAAGGTGATCGTCCCGCTGGAGTGCGAGTTCTTCGCGCTGCGCGGTGTCGCCCTGCTGACGGAGACCATCGAGAAGGTCCAGGAACGGCTCAACCCGGAGCTGGAGCTCGACGGGATCCTGGCGACCATGTACGACTCGCGCACGGTGCACAGCCGCGAGGTGCTGGCGCGGGTCGTCGAGGCCTTCGACGACCACGTCTACCACACGGTCATCGGGCGCACGGTCCGCTTCCCGGAGACCACGGTCGCCGGTGAGCCGATCACCACCTACGCCTCCAACTCCGTCGGCGCCGCCGCCTACCGCCAGCTCGCCAGGGAGGTGCTCGCCCGGTGTCACGCCGAGTGAGTCTGCCGGGGGCCGACGAACTCTTCCGCACGACAGGGGGAACGGCGCTCCAGCCGTCCGCCCCCCGGCGCCCCGCGGGCGGCGAGGCCCGGGTGCCCGCTCCGACGGGGGAGCGCGACGGGGCGGCGGCCGGTCCCGCCGACGATGCGCCGAACGCCGTACCCGCACAGGGCGGGGACGGCGGGGGAACCGAACACGCGGCGGCCGGCGCCGAGCAGGGCGGCACCCGCGGCACCGGGGAGCGTTCCGGTCCCCGACCGGGCGCGCAGGAAGGTTCTGCCACCCAGGACGACGCCTCGTCGCGCAAGCGCGGACGGGCCTCCGCCCGCCGGCCCAGCGGCCGCGAACGGCACGACGAGAAGATCACCGTGTACGTGTCCGCCGAGGAACTGATGGACCTCGAGCACGCCCGTCTGGTGCTCCGCGGCGAACACGGGCTCGCGGTCGACCGCGGACGCATCGTCCGCGAGGCGGTCGCCGTCGTCCTCGCCGACCTGGAGAGCCGCGGAGACGCCAGCATCCTCGTACGACGACTTCGCGGGCGGTAGCGGTAGCCTGCGGGGCCATGACCTCGAACGATCCCGGCCCCGGCGCACCCGCCGGCCGTCGGCGTGCGCTGGGGCGGGGACCGGGGGCGCCGCCTGCGGAACCGGAACCGACGCCGACGCTTGTCCCGGCCCCGGGGCCCGCGCCGGAACCCGTACGGGAGCCGGAACCGGTGCCCGCGCCGGAACCCGCTGCCGGGCCCGTCGGCGGTCCCCAGGACGGCGTCCGGGACGACGCCCGGGAGGCCCCCGACGGTGTCTTCAAGGTGCGCCTCGCCAACTTCGAGGGCCCCTTCGACCTGCTGCTCCAGTTGATCTCCCGGCACCAGCTGGACGTCACCGAGGTCGCGCTGTCGAAGGTCACCGACGAGTTCATGGCGCACATCCGGACGATGGGCCCCGACTGGGACCTGGACCGGACGACTGAGTTCCTCGTCGTCGCCGCGACGCTGCTCGATCTGAAGACGGCCCGCCTGCTGCCCGCCGCCGAGGTCGAGGACGAGGCGGACCTGGCCCTCTTCGAGGCCCGCGACCTGCTGTTCGCCCGGCTGCTGCAGTACCGCGCGTACAAACGGATCGCCGACATCTTCCGGGAACGGCTGGACGCGGAGGCCCGCCGTCGTCCGCGGACCGTCGGCCTCGAACCGCACCACGCCGAACTGCTGCCCGAGGTCGTCATCGGCATCGGCGCGCAGGGCTTCGCGAAGCTCGCCGTCAAGGCGATGCAGCCCAGGCCCGAGCCGCAGGTGTACGTCGAGCACATCCACGCACCGCTGGTCAGCGTGCAGGAGCAGGCCCAGATCGTGGTCGCGCGGCTGCGGCGGCTCGGTGAGGCCAGCTTCCGCACGCTCGTCGAGGACACCGACGACACCCTCACCGTCGTGGCGAGGTTCCTGGCCCTGCTGGAGCTGTACCGGGAGAAGGCCGTCGCCCTCGACCAGGAGGCCGCGCTCGGGGAGCTGCTGGTGCGCTGGACCGGCGGGGACGGGGACGACCGGCCCAGGGTGAGCGACGAGTTCGACCGGCCGCCGGAGAAGACCGAGGAGGAGCGCACACCGTGAGCGAGGAGACCGTGGGGGCCCAGGCGGCCCCGGCCGGACCGCGTACCGTCGCCGGCCTCGACCTCAAGCCCGCCCTGGAGGCCGTGCTGATGGTCGTGGACGAGCCCGCCACCGAGGAGCACCTGGCGAGGATCGTGGAGCGCCCGCGCCGCCAGGTCGCGGACGCGCTGCGGGAGCTGGCCGACGAGTACACCGCGCAGGGGCGCGGCTTCGAGCTGCGGTTCGTCGCGGGCGGCTGGCGGTTCTCCACCCGGGCCGACTACGCCCCGGCCGTCGAACGGTACGTCCTGGACGGCCAGCAGGCCCGGCTGACCCAGGCGGCGCTGGAGACCCTCGCGGTGGTCGCGTACCGCCAGCCGGTCAGCCGCAGCAGGGTCTCCGCGGTGCGCGGAGTGAACTGCGACGGCGTGATGCGCACCCTGCTCCAGCGCGGTCTGGTCGAGGAGGCGGGCACGGAACCCGAAACAGGTGCGATCCTGTACAGGACGACGAACTACTTCCTGGAGCGGATGGGCCTGCGCGGTCTGGACGAGCTCCCGGAGCTCGCGCCCTTCCTCCCGGAGGCGGAGGCGATCGAGGCCGAGACCCAGGAAGCCGTACCGTCGTTCGATCCGGACGCCCCGGATGCGGACGACGGTCCCACGACGGACACGACGACGACGGAAATCTGATGCGAAGCAGCGGCAGCGGTAGCGGCAGGAGCGGTGGGCGCGGTAACCCCCGCGGCGCCGGCAACAACAGGGGCCAGAAGCAGGGCCAGGGCCAGGGCCGGGGACAGGCCCAGGGCCGGGGGCAGGGGCAGGGCCAGGCCCAGGGCCGTCCCAGCAAGCCCCGCCCCGAGGAGCGCCGCTACGACGTGGGCCCCGGCGCGTCTCACGAGGGCCCGAAGGCGGGGCGCGGGGGCGCGGCCCGCGGCGGCGCCAAGGGCGGTCCGAAGAAGCCCCAGCAGCGCGGGCCGTCGGCTCCGGCGACCTCGCGCGAGTACGAGACGCGGGCCGAGGAGCGCAACCGCGAACGGTACGCGGCCAAGAAGGACATCAAGCTGCCCAAGACCTTCCCGGGCGCCGAGCAGGAGGGCGAGCGGCTCCAGAAGATCCTCGCGCGCGCGGGCTACGGCTCCCGGCGGGCCTGCGAGGAGCTGATCGAGCAGGCGCGGGTCGAGGTCAACGGCGAGATCGTCCTGGAGCAGGGCAAGCGGGTCGACCCGGAGAAGGACGAGGTCAAGGTCGACGGACTGACCGTGGCGACGCAGTCGTACCAGTTCTTCTCGCTGAACAAGCCCGCCGGCGTGGTCTCGACGATGGAGGACAACGAGGGCCGGCAGTGCCTCGGCGACTACGTCACCAACCGTGAGACCCGCCTGTTCCACGTCGGGCGGCTCGACACCGAGACCGAGGGCGTCATCCTGCTCACCAACCACGGTGAGCTGGCGCACCGCCTGACGCACCCGAAGTACGGCGTGAAGAAGGTCTACCTCGCACACATCGTGGGCCCGATCCCGCGCGACCTGGGCAAGCGGCTCAAGGACGGCATCCAGCTGGAGGACGGGTACGCGAAGGCGGACCACTTCCGGGTCGTCGAGCAGACCGGCAAGAACTACCTCGTCGAGGTCACCCTCCACGAGGGCCGCAAGCACATCGTGCGCCGGATGCTCGCGGAGGCCGGGTTCCCGGTCGACAAGCTGGTCCGCACGGCCTTCGGCCCGATCACCCTGGGCGACCAGAAGTCGGGCTGGCTGCGCCGGCTGTCCAACACCGAGGTCGGCATGCTGATGAAGGAAGTCGACCTGTAGGGCGGCTCGTTGGAGCGGCCGGTTCCGGATTTCCGGGACCGGCCGCTTCCTTGCGTCCGGACACCGGCCAGGTTTATGGTCGGTATGACTATTAAAAGGGGGTGGGTGGATGCGGGGCTACGACAAGTACGCCTTCGAGCCCTTCGCCGTCACCGTGGACCTCGCCGTCCTCACCCTGCGCGCGGGCGCCCTGCACGTGCTGCTCGTCGAGCGGGGGCAGGAGCCGTACCTCGGCCGCTGGGCGCTGCCCGGCGGGTTCGTGCTGCCGGACGAGTCCGCCGAGGCCGCCGCCCGGCGCGAACTCGCCGAGGAGACCGGCCTCGCCGACGTCTCCGGCCTCCACCTGGAACAGCTGCGCACCTACAGCGAGCCCGACCGCGACCCCCGCATGCGGGTCGTCTCCGTCGCCTTCGCCGCCCTGCTGCCCGACGCCCCCGAACCGCGCGGCGGCGGCGACGCGGCCCAGGCCCGCTGGCGGCCGTACGACGACGCCGCACCGCTCGCCTTCGACCACGACCGGATCCTGGCCGACGCCCACGAACGGGTCGGCGCCAAGCTCGAGTACACCTGTCTCGCGACCGCCTTCTGTCCGACCGAGTTCACCCTCGGCGAGCTCCAGCAGGTCTACGAGACGGTCTGGGGCACCGGCCTGGACCGGCCCAACTTCCGCCGCAAGGTGCTCGCCACCCCCGGCTTCGTCGAACCCGTTCCCGGCGGCCCCGCACGGCTGACCGGCGGCCGCGGCAAACCGGCCGCCCTCTACCGCGCGGGCACCGCCACCGCCCTCCACCCGCCCCTGCTGCGACCGCCCCGGGAAGGACGTTCCGCATGACCACCACGACCGTCAGGAAGCGCGCCGCGACGGGGGCCCTGCTGGGCCTCGCGCTGGGGGACGCGCTCGGGTTCCCGACCGAGTTCGACGACGTCCCCTCGATCCTCGCCACATGCGGGCCGTGGCGGGAGATGGAACTGCCGGGGCGAGCCTTCGTCTCCGACGACACGCAGATGACGCTGGCCGTCGGCCGGGCCCTGCGCACGGCCGTGGACCGCGGACTGCTCGTGCCGGCCCGGCTGGAACGGCCGCTGCGCGAGGAGTTCGTGGACTGGTACCGCTCGCCCGAGAACAACCGCGCTCCCGGCCGGACCTGCCTGACCGCCTGCGGTCTGCTGGAGGACGACGGGCGCCCGTGGCAGGACGCCGCCCGGATCGGCTCCAAGGGCTGCGGCGCCAACATGCGCGTCGCGCCCCTCGGCCTCGCCCCCGGCCTCAGCGACGAGCAGCGGGCCGGCGCCGCCCAGCTCCAGTCCGGCCTCACCCACGGCCACCCCACCGCGCTCGCCGCCTCCGACCTCACCGCCCACGCCGTACGGCTGCTCGCGGACGGCGCCGAACCGACGGGCCTCGTCGGACTGCTGCGCTCGTACGCCCTCGACAACCGCACCCGCTACCACCACCGCTGGCTCGGCGACCTGTGGACCCGCTCCCAGGACCCGACCCCGGAGCACTTCATCGCGCGCGGCTGGGACGACTGCCTGGGCGTCCTGGAGCGGCTCCAGGACGCCCTGCGCAGCCCCTCGCCGGAGACCGACCCGTGCCTGGCCACCGGGGAGGGCTGGATCGCCGAGGAGGCACTGGCGACCGGGCTGCTGTGCTTCCTGCTCTTCCCCGACGCGCCGGTCACCGCACTGCGCCGGGCCGCCTGCTCCGCCGGCGACTCCGACTCCATCGCCTGCCTGGCCGGTGCCTTCGCGGGCGCGTACGCCGGGGCCGACGCCTGGCCGACGGAGTGGGCGGACCGGATCGAGCACCGGAGCGAGCTGGTGACCCTCGGGGCGCTGTGGGACCACTGAGCGCCGGCCACCGGCCACTCGTCATCGCGCCGTCGCCGGTGGGGAAACCGCTCCTGCGGCAGGCCGGCCGACGGTGCCGTCGGCGACGGCCGTCTCCGGGCCCGCGGGGCCGGCTGTTCGCACGGGGCGCGTCTCAGCGGGCGGGCGCCGTGCTCCGGGCCGGTCCGCGCTGACTACGCTGGACGACGAAGAGCCGTGACCTACGTGAGCGAGGAGCAGCGCCGTGGCGGTACGAGCGGTCCGGGGGGCCGTCCAGCTGGACAGGGACGAGGCCGGACACATGGACGAGCGGGTCGGGGCCCTGCTCACCGCCGTCATGGAGCGGAACGCCCTCGCCGCCGACGACCTGATCAGCATCTGGTTCACGGCCACCCCCGACCTGCACAGCGACTTCCCGGCCGCGGCCGCGCGCAAGCTGGGCATCGTCGACGTACCGCTGATCTGCGCCCAGGAACTCGACATCCGGGGCGCCATGCCGAGGGTCGTCCGCGTCCTCGCACACATCGAGTCGGACCGGCCCCGCTCCGGGATCAACCACGTCTACCTCGGTGCCGCGGCCGCCCTGCGCAAGGACATCGCCCAGTGAGGACCGCGCTCGTCATCGGAACCGGACTCATCGGCACCTCCGCGGCCCTCGCCCTCGCCCAGCGCGGCGTCGTCGTCCACCTGGAGGACCACGACCCCGAGCAGGCCCGTACGGCGGCGGCGCTCGGCGCCGGCACCGACGACGCCCCCCAGGGCCCGGTCGACGTCGCCATCGTCGCCGCCCCGCCCGCCCACGTGGCCGCCGTGCTCGCCGACGCCATGCGCCGGGGCGCGGCCCGCGGCTACCTCGACGTCGCCAGCGTCAAGGGCGGGCCGCGCCGGGAACTGGAGGCGCTCGGCCTCGACCTGTCGGCCTACCTCGGCACCCACCCCATGTCCGGCCGCGAGAAGTCCGGCCCGCTGGCCGCGACCGCCGACCTCTTCGAGGGCCGCCCCTGGGTGCTGACGCCGACCCGCGAGACCGACACCGAGGTGCTGAACCTCGCCCTGGAGCTGGTCTCGCACTGCCGGGCCGTCCCCGTGGTGATGGACGCCGACGCCCACGACCGGGCCGTGGCGCTCGTCTCCCACATGCCCCACCTGGTCTCCAGCATGGTCGCCGCCCGCCTGCAGAACGCCGAGGAGGCCGCCGTACGGCTGTGCGGGCAGGGCATTCGGGACGTGACCCGGATCGCCGCCTCCGACCCCCGGATGTGGATCGACATCCTCTCCGCGAACCCCGGGCCGGTCGCCGACCTGCTCGGCGACGTCGCCGCCGACCTCGACGAGACGGTCCGGGCGCTGCGCGCCCTGCAGTCCTCCGACGAGGACGAGCGGCGCGCCGGCGCCGGCGGCGTCGAGGACGTCCTGCGGCGCGGCAACGCCGGCCAGGTCCGGGTCCCCGGCAAGCACGGGTCCGCTCCGCGGGTGTACGAGGTCGTGGCGGTGCTCATCGACGACCAGCCGGGGCAGCTGGCCCGCATCTTCGCCGACGCCGACCGGGCCGGGGTCAACATCGAGGACGTACGCATCGAGCACGCGACGGGCCGGCAGGCCGGCCTGGTGCAGTTGATGGTGGAGCCGAAGGCGGTGGCCGTGCTGAGCGCCGCTTTGCGGGAGCGGGGCTGGGCGCTGCGGCAGTAGGCACCCGGCGTCCGGGGGCCCGGCCCGCGCCGGGAAACCGTGTCGGACCGGCCCCCACCGCGGCCGTCGGCCGGACGAGTGACCCGCAGCCAGTAACCTTGTGCGGGGCACGTTGTCGTCCCGCAGCCCACCGCCTCGCACCAGGAAGGTGTCCTCCCGTGGAAAACGGCGCCGCCCAGCCCGTGATCGTCGCCATCGACGGTCCCTCCGGCACGGGCAAGTCGAGCACGTCCAAGGCCGTGGCCGCCCAGCTCGGGCTGAGCTACCTGGACACCGGCGCCCAGTACCGGGCGATCACGTGGTGGATGGTCAGCAACGGGATCGACATCGAGGACCCCACGGCGATCGCCGCCGTCGCCGGCAAGCCCGAGATCGTCTCCGGCACCGACCCGGCCGACCCGACGATCACGGTCGACGGCGTCGACGTGGCCGGTCCGATCCGCACCCAGGAGGTCACCTCCAAGGTCAGCGCGGTGAGCGCCGTCCCCGAGGTGCGGTCGCGGATCACCGAGCTGCAGCGGTCGCTGGCGGCCTCCGCCGAGCGGGGCATCGTCGTCGAGGGACGGGACATCGGGACGACCGTGCTGCCCGACGCCGACCTGAAGATCTTCCTCACCGCCTCGCCGGAGGCCCGCGCCGCCCGCCGCAGCGGCGAGCTGAAGGGCGCGGACGTGCACAGCACCCGCGAGGCGCTGATCAAGCGGGACGCGGCCGACTCCTCCCGCAAGACCTCCCCGCTCGCCAAGGCGGACGACGCCGTCGAGGTGGACACCACGGAGCTGACGCTGGCCCAGGTCATCGAGTGCGTGGTCACCCTCGTCGGGGAGAAGCGGGCGGCGAAGTGAGCGAGCTGCCCTCGGAGAGAGGGGCGGAGGTCGGGCGGCGCATCGGCGTCGGCCTGATGTTCGGGTTGTGGAAGCCGCGGGTGCTGGGCGCCTGGAAGGTTCCGGCGACCGGCCCGGTGATCTTCGCCGTCAACCACTCCCACAACATCGACGGGCCGATGGTCATGGGCGTGGCCCCCCGGCCGACGCACTTCCTGATCAAGAAGGAAGCGTTCGTCGGCCTCCTCGACCCGTTCCTGACCGGCATCGGTCAGCTCAAGGTGGACCGGGACACCACCGACCGCAAGGCCATCACCCGCGCGCTGGGCGTGCTGGAGGCCGGCGGCGTCCTCGGGATCTTCCCGGAGGGCACGCGGGGCGAGGGCGACTTCGCCTCCCTGCGTGCGGGGCTCGCCTACTTCGCGGTGCGCAGCGGGGCGGCGATCGTCCCCGTGGCCGTCCTGGGAAGCACCGAGCGGCGCGGACGGTTGTTCAAGGCGCTGCCCCCGCTGCGTTCCCGCGTCGACGTCGTCTTCGGCGACCCGTTCGAGGCGGGCGACGGCAGCGGGCGGCGTACCCGCAAGGCGCTGGACGAGGCCACCGAGCGCATCCAGAAGCAACTGGCCGCCCACCTGGAACACGCCAGACGGCTCACCGGCCGCCCGGCGGACGACGGACGGCGGCGCGACGCATAGCGGCGCGACGGTACGAAGACGGTACGAAAACGCCGGGCGTCCGAGCGGGCGCTGGGCGACACTGAGTAGTGGATCAAACCGCCGAAAACGGGTGCTCCACCGATCACCACGAATGAACGCAGAGGTACGGACTTCATGAACGACCACATCCAGCCCGACGGCTCGGACTCCTTCGAGCACGATCACGGGGCGCTCGGTGACGCCGAGTACGCGGAGTTCATGGAGCTCGCCGCGATCGAGGGCTTCGACGTCGAGGACGTCGAGGGCGCGATCGAGGCCGCCGGGCACGGGCCGCTGCCCGTCCTCGCGGTCGTCGGCCGCCCGAACGTCGGCAAGTCGACCCTCGTCAACCGGATCATCGGACGGCGCGAGGCGGTCGTCGAGGACAAGCCGGGCGTCACCCGCGACCGGGTCACCTACGAGGCCGAGTGGGCGGGCCGCCGCTTCAAGGTCGTCGACACCGGCGGCTGGGAGCAGGACGTCCTCGGCATCGACGCCTCCGTGGCCGCGCAGGCCGAGTACGCGATCGAGGCCGCCGACGCCGTCGTGTTCGTCGTCGACGCCAAGGTCGGTGCCACGGACACCGACGAGGCGGTCGTACGACTGCTGCGCAAGGCCGGCAAGCCCGTCGTGCTCGCCGCCAACAAGGTGGACGGCCAGAGCGGTGAGGCGGACGCCGCCTCTCTGTGGTCCCTGGGCCTCGGCGAGCCGCACCCCGTCTCCGCGCTGCACGGCCGCGGCACCGGCGACATGCTGGACGCGGTCCTGGAGGCGCTGCCGGAGGCGCCCGCGCAGACCTTCGGCACGGCGGTCGGCGGCCCGCGCCGCATCGCCCTCATCGGCCGCCCGAACGTCGGCAAGTCCTCGCTGCTGAACAAGGTGGCAGGCGAGGAGCGCGTCGTCGTCAACGAGCTGGCCGGCACCACCCGTGACCCGGTCGACGAGCTGATCGAGCTGGGCGGTGTCACCTGGAAGTTCGTCGACACGGCCGGTATCCGCAAGCGGGTCCACCTCCAGCAGGGCGCCGACTACTACGCCTCGCTGCGCACGGCGGCCGCGGTGGAGAAGGCCGAGGTGGCGGTCATCCTGATCGACGTCTCCGAGTCGATCTCCGTGCAGGACCAGCGGATCGTCACCACGGCGGTGGAGGCGGGCCGCGCGATCGTCCTCGCCTACAACAAGTGGGACACCCTCGACGAGGAGCGCCGCTACTACCTGGAGCGGGAGATCGAGACCGAGCTGGCCCAGGTGGCGTGGGCGCCGCGGGTGAACGTCTCGGCGCGCACCGGACGGCACATGGAGAAGCTGGTCCCGGCGATCGAGACCGCCCTCGCGGGCTGGGAGACGCGCGTCCCGACCGGCCGGCTGAACGCCTTCCTCGGCGAGCTGGTCGCCGCCCACCCGCACCCGATCCGGGGCGGCAAGCAGCCGCGCATCCTCTTCGGCACCCAGGCGGGCACCAAGCCGCCGCGGTTCGTGCTGTTCGCCTCCGGCTTCATCGAGGCGGGCTACCGGCGCTTCATCGAGCGCCGGCTGCGCGAGGAGTTCGGCTTCGAGGGCACGCCGATCCACATCTCGGTGCGGGTGCGCGAGAAGCGCGGCAAGAAGAAGTGACCTGACGGCACGGCCGGAGGGCGGCACCCGTGGTGGGTGCCGCCCTCCGGCCGTGCCGCGCCCGCTGCGGGCCTCAGACGCTCCGCCGGGGTGCCGGGGGCAGCGCCGCCGGGACGCGGTGCGTCCCGGTCGGCGTGTGCGGCCGGCCGGTCTGCCCGAGCGGGCCGATCCGCTGCCACTGCGGCGCCTGGGACTGCTCCTGCTCCTGCTCCTGCCGCCGTTCCTGCCTCTGCCCCTGCACCTGCTCCTGCGACGGGGGCGGTGCCGGTGGCTGCGACGGCTGCCCGAGCCGTGCGCTCTGCGCGCCCGCACTGTAGGCGCTGTACGAGCTGCTGAACGACCCCGGCCGCGGCACCGCGTACGACCCCGTGCCGTGCGGCATGTTCCCGAAGGCGGTGAACCCCAGTTCGTCCTCACCGCTGCGGTCACCGGGCAGCGAGCGGAACGACTTGACGTACTCGGCGTAGAGCGCGTCGTAGATCGGCGTGGCCGAGGGGCCGCTCTGGGAGTCCTGGGAGTCCTGGGCCGGTCGCGCGGACGGGATCGGGTAGGGCTGGCGGCGGGGAACGTCGTAGGTGTGCACGTATGTCCAAACGACGTGTGAGGTCGGGGGATGCGGCCGGTGACCGGCCTTCGGGGGCGCGGGGCGCGGCCCGCGTCCCCGCCCTGCGGGCTCAGGTTCCGGCGAGGGGCAGCGCCGCCCCGACCAGCTGGCCGTTCGCCGCGGCCTTGTCCAGCGCGTCCCGCAGCAGGTCCTCCCGGGGCTGGCGGCCGATCGACCCCACCGGTGCCGCGAACATCAGCACCTGCTGGTGCTTGTTGGCGGCGGCCCGCCAGCCTTCCGTCACCTGCAACGGCTGGTGGGCCTGCCACCAGGCCACCTGCTGCCCGCCGTTGACCGAGGGCTGGAGCACCGCGTGCAGCTGCCCCATCGCCAGCAGCACGGACCAGCCGTGCCGCACGGGCGGCGCCTCGGACAGCTCGGACAGCGGCATGAAGCCCTGCTCGATGAGGAGCGGCAGGAAGTCGTCGCCGATGTCGGTGGCGCCGGGCCGCACGACGGGCGCGGTCGGCTCGACGACCAGGGCCGGGTGCAACTCCCCGGCGATCAGGACGAGTCCGCTGGTCACGCCGAGCACGGCCTGCTCGGGCACGACCTTGCCGGGGTCCAGGTCGGCGGTGTCGCCGCTGATGGAGCGGACGGCGCCCTGGAGCTGCTCCTCGGTGACCTGGACGATCTGCGAGGGCAGGCAGGTGGCGTGGGCGAAGGCGAGAACGGCGGTCTCGTCCCCGATGAACAGGACGGTGCTGGTGCGCTCGTGCTCGGAGTCGCCCGGGGTGCGGCAGGACGTGCAGTCGTAACTGCCCGGGGCGTTCTCTCCGGCGATCAGCCGGTCGGCTTCTTCGGCGCCGATCTCGGCACGTACCTCGTCGCTGACGTCGAGCATGCGCGGCACGGGTGACTCCCTCGGATGCGGTGCGTGGGCGGGCCGGGTGGCTCCCCGGCTCATGCAGAGACAACGGGCGAGTTGTGGCGGGGGTCACGCTGCGGGGCGAAGGGAATCGAACCGGCCTGTGCGCACGGTCACGATTCGTGCGGAATCGGCCACTCATCGTCAAGTGACGAGAGCATCACGGAAGTTGAACGCGTGAGGTGGGACACAGGCAAGGTGCGGCACCGGTCGACAAATCCGGAAATCAGGCAATGAAGTAGGTGTCCTGATTTCGCCGATACCGACGGTAACGCCCAACTGGCCTGCGATGAAGGCGCGTTGATTGATGACGGGCCGTCGGATTCCCTAGATTGCTCGGCCGTGTGCAGCGAGCACCGCCCGGGTACGTCCGCCGGCCGCGCAGAGCCAGACACCGCGCAGCACCACCGCCGGCGGACGGGGCGGAGCACGACGACCGCGTTCCCGCGCGGACGGCGCGCTCCGCTCGGGGGGAGACCCGGGTTCGTAGAGAGGGATCCTCATGTCCGAATGTGCCGATGACACCCGCGTCGACGCTCGCGCCGCCAAGGCGCGTACGACGGCGGTCCTCGCCGGGGCGGCGCTTCTCGCCCCCCTGGGACTGCTGGCCGCAGGCGGCAACGCCGCCGCGGCGGACGCCGGAGTGTGGGACCGCATCGCCCGGTGCGAGAGCGGCGGCAACTGGCACATCAACACCGGCAACGGCTACTACGGAGGACTCCAGTTCTCCGCCTCCACCTGGCGCGCCTACGGCGGCACGGCCTACGCGCCGACCGCCGACCAGGCCACCAGGGAGCAGCAGATCGCCGTCGCCACCAAGGTCCAGGGCTCCCAGGGATGGGGCGCGTGGCCGACCTGCTCCACGCGCGCCGGGGCCTCCGGCGGCGCGCCCACGGCCGCGAGCGGCCCGGCCGAGGGCGGCTCCGCGCAGGGCGGCTCGTCCGCCGACGGGTCGTCGAAGAACGGTTCGTCCACGGGAGGCTCCTCGAAGGCGGCCGACGCCGCCGGGCGTTCTCCCGGCCACGGCTCCCGCGGTACGTCCTCCCGCGGCGACGGCGACTACACCGTCCGCGCAGGCGACACGCTCAGCACGATCGCCGCGCGCCGAGGAACCACCTGGCAACAGGTCTACGCCGCGAACAAGACGGCCATCGGCGGGAATCCCGACCTGATCGTGCCCGGTCTGCGGCTGGACTTCTGACGGCGTCCGGCCCCGTGGGCCCGTCCGGTGTGCACACCGGACGGGCCCACGGGGCCTCGCTCACGAGCCCGCCTGGTGCTTCTTCGGCTCCGGCTGCGGGATCTGCGCCGCGTACTCGGGGTGGCGCAGGTCGAACGCCGGGGACTCCGAGCGGATCCGGGGCAGCGTGGTGAAGTTGTGCCGGGGCGGCGGGCAGGAGGTCGCCCACTCCAGGGAGCGGCCGAAGCCCCAGGGGTCGTCGACCCCGACCTTCTCGCCGTACCTGGCGGTCTTCCAGACGTTGAGGAGGAACGGCAGCGTCGACAGGCCGAGCAGGAACGCGCCGATCGTGGAGACCGTGTTGAGGGCGGTGAAACCGTCCGCGGCCAGGTAGTCCGGGTAGCGGCGCGGCATGCCCTCGGCGCCCAGCCAGTGCTGGACCAGGAACGTGGTGTGGAAGCCGACGAACAGCGTCCAGAACTGGATCTTGCCGAGCCGCTCGTCGAGCAGCTTGCCGGTGAACTTCGGCCACCAGAAGAAGAATCCGGCGAAGACCGCGAAGACCACCGTGCCGAAGACGACGTAGTGGAAGTGCGCCACCACGAAGTACGAGTCGGTGACGTGGAAGTCCAGCGGCGGCGAAGCCAGGATCACCCCGGTCAGACCGCCGAACAGGAACGTCACCAGGAAGCCGGTCGCCCACAGCATGGGCGTCTCGAAGGAGAGCGAGCCCTTCAGCATGGTTCCGGTCCAGTTGAAGAACTTCACGCCCGTCGGCACCGCGATCAGGAACGACAGCAACGAGAAGAACGGCAGCAGCACCGCGCCGGTGGCGAACATGTGGTGGGCCCAGACGACCACCGACAGCCCGGTGATCGCCATCGTCGCGCCGACCAGGGTCAGGTAGCCGAAGATCGGCTTGCGACTGAAGACCGGGATGATCTCGGTGATGATCCCGAAGAACGGCAGCGCGATGATGTACACCTCGGGATGCCCGAAGAACCAGAAGAGGTGCTGCCACAGCAGTGCCCCGCCGTTGGCCGCCTCGAAGACCTGAGACCCGAACCGCCGGTCCGCCTCGAGCACCAGCAGGGCCGCCGCCAGCACCGGGAACGCCAGCAGGATCAGGATCGACGTGAACAGCGTGTTCCAGGTGAAGATCGGCATCCGGAACATGGTCATGCCGGGCGCGCGCATCCCGATGATGGTGGTGATGAAGTTGACCGCGCCGAGGATCGTGCCGAAGCCGGCCAGCGCCAGCCCCATGATCCACAGGTCGGGGCCGAGGCCGGGGGAGTGCGCGGCGTTGTTGAGCGGCGCGTAGGCGAACCAGCCGAAGGCGGCGGGGCCCTCCGGTACCAGCAGCGAGCCGAGCACGATCACCCCGCCGAACAGGAACAGCCAGTACGACAGCATGTTCAGCCGGGGGAAGGCGACGTCGGGGGCGCCGATCTGGAGTGGCATCAGCTCGTTGGCGAAACCCGCGAAGGACGGGGTCGCGAACAGCAGCAGCATGATCGTGCCGTGCAGGGTGAACAACTGGTTGAACTGCTGGTTGTCCACGATCTGCAGACCCGGGCGAGCCAGTTCGGCCCGCATGATCAGCGCCATGACCCCGCCGATCAGGAAGAACGCGAACGACGTGATCAGGTAGAGGTGCCCGATCTTCTTGTGGTCGGTGGTGGTCAGCCAGTCGACGACCACCCGGCCCCGCCTCCCGCCCGCGGTGCGCGCCGTCGCCGGCGCGGTCTCCGTCCCCATTGTTCGCTCGCCCCTTCGCTCGTCGCGTCCCGGGTCCCGCCCCGCTCGCGCCGCACGGGTGCCCGCGAGCCGCCGTCATGATGCTCGCGCCGCCACGCGCCCGACGGAGGGCGTACGGAGGATGTGTGGGGGAGCCGTGTATTTCCTATGAGGGCCCGACCCCCGCGGAGCCCCGCGGAATCGAAAGAAAGCGGGATCCGGGAACGGTTCTCCGGGAACTTTCCGCCGGGTGCGGGAAGGAGCCGGTGCGACACGCGGAAATGGCGGTCGAATAGGTGCGTAAGGCTTATGGAACCGCCCGTTCGGGTGAGGGATTCGTACGGAAACCCGTGTCGTGATCCTGTGACAGAAGTGTGACCGTAGTGATCCACATCTCCCGTTCGGGGTTCCCGGAACTGCGGCCCCGGCCTAGCGTTGCGGGTATGGCACCGATTCCCACTCCGCCAGCGGAGCCCCAGGACAGTCCGGACGGATACGTCGGCCTCGAGAGCGGCCGGGCCGAGCGGCTCGCCCGTGAGCGAGGGTGGTCGACGGTGCGTTCGCTGGCACCCGGAACGATCATCACCATGGAGTACCGCGCGGGCCGGCTGAATTTCGAGGTGAGCGAAGGCCGGGTGACGCGGGCCTGGAAGGGGTGAGACGCGCGGGGCCCGGTGTGTGCGCACCGAGGGGCCCCGCGCGATGAGGTCAGGGGCGGGCGGCCGGGTTGGCCGAACCGTGCGGAAGCCGGTCCGCGTGCGGCGGACGGCGGCTGCCTGCCGGGGTGACCGGGGCGCGCTCCGCGCGGGTCGTGTGCGGGCCGGGGGCGAGGTAGACCGGTGCCCTGGGCGGACGGGCCGCCGCCTCGCGGCCCGTGGTCGTCTCGTCCGGCCGGCCGGCCGTGGCGCGCTGCGTGAGCGGCACGGCCACCGGTACCGGCGTCGGGACGGGAGTCGTCCCCGCGCGGCGGTCGCGCAGGCGGTCACGCAGAGTGAAGATCCAGGCCTCGGTGCGGGCGATCAGCGGCTCGAACGCGGGCAGCGCCAGCAGGATCAGCAGGCCGGCAGCCCAGCCGAGGACCACGTCGCTCAGCCAGTGCGTGCCGAGGTAGACCGTGGCCAGGCCGACGCCGAGCGAGGTCACCGCGGAGAGCGCGGACAGCCACCGGCGGGCTTGTGGGGTGGAGGCCAGATAGGCCAGGATTCCCCAGGTCACGACCGCGTTGGCGGTGTGGCCGCTGGGAAATATGTCGCCGCCCAGACCCATCTCGTTCGAGCCGATGGCGGTGGCGTAGTGCGGCCCGAGACGGCCCATGCCGATCTTGGCGGCACCGACGGTGATGTTCAGCAGCAGCAGCGACGTGCCGAGCGTGAGCAGGGGCCGCAGGGTGTGCTGGCGCCAGGATCTCCAGCCGAGCCAGGCGCAGACCATGACGGCGGTGGGTCCGCGCTGGCCGAGGACCACGTAGTAGTCCACGAACCAGTGGATCTCCGACCACTGCTGGTACGGCCGGAAGAACATGACCTGCCAGTCGAGGCGGACGAGCCACGAGGTGGTCACCACGAGCCACACGATGGCCAGGTAGAAGGTCAGGGTCGCCGAGAACAGCGCGACCCGGTGCCTGCTCATCTGCGGCACATCGAGGTGGGCCGGTCGTTCCGGCTCACGGTCGAGCCTTGCGAACACCCGGTCCAGACGGGTGAGGTTTCGTTCGGTACGCACCCAATCGACGTTACAGCGAGTGAGCGCAGTTACCTGCCGAATCCACGGCTTTGTGATGACGATGTGATGTGGGATTGCTCTCAGGAGGGCGACTATTCCGCTGGAATCCGCAATCCCTGCACTGCGTTCCCCGTAATTCTTTTGATCATTCTGGGGGATGGTTTTGGCTTACTTATGAATGTGTTCACCGAATGCACCGCCGCCATTCTCCGTTCGCTCATCCGCCCGGCGGGACGGCTCAGGGCGGACCGGAGCCGTTCAGCCACCACGCGCCGTACACGGCCGACGCCGCCGCGACACCGCCGACGACCAGGGCCGATCGCCGGAGCCGCAGCCGCGCGAGGGCCGTGGCGAGGGGGAACAGCAACGGGAAGGCGGGCAGCAGCAGACGCGGCTTCGAGCCGAAGTAGCTGGAGGCGCACAGCGCGAGCGCGAGGACGATCCCCGTGTGGATCAGCAGGGGGAGGGGCTGGCGTCCGCGTACGCAGGCGACGTGGAGCCGGATCAGCAGGGCGACACCGACGACCAGGGCGAGACCGGCGAAGGCCGAGGGAACCGACGTGAACTTGGCGATGATGAATCGGGCGAAGGCGTGACCGCCGTCGAAGCCGTTGCGCCAGCCCGCCTGGACGTCGAGATAGCCGAGCGGACCCCGCCCGGTGCGGTGGCCGACCCAGAGGACGTAGCCGGCGGCGCCCAGGGGGGCGAGGAGAAGACCCAGGGCGCGCGGGGCGATGCGTGCGCCCGGCGCGTCCGCCGCACTCCGCTCTCGCACGAACGAGACCACGCCCGCCGCCCACACCGCCGCCACCACGGCGATCCCCACCGGACGGGTCAGCCCGGCGAGCGACGCCAGCAGGCCCGCGGTCACCCAGCGGCCGGTGAGGACCGCGTACAGCGACCAGGCGGCCAGCGCGGTGAACAACGACTCGCTGTACGCCATCGACTGCACGATCCCGACCGGCAGCACCGCCCACAGCAGCACCGCGCACCCCCCGGCCCGGCGCCCGTACAGACGGTCGGCGACCGCGAAGATCCCCCAGGCCGCGGCGAGCGAGGCGGTCAGGGAGACGGCGAAACCGGCGTCGGCGTACGACAGCGGTGTCAGCTCCGCGACCAGCCGCTCCAGCCACGGCAGCAGCGGGAAGAAGGCGAGGTTGGAGTGGACGTCGCCGTTCGGCAGGCGCACCTCGTAGCCGTACCCCAGTTCGGCGACCCGGGTGTACCACAAGGAGTCCCAGCGGGCCGTCAGCAAGGTGTACGCGTTCTTGTCCCGCGCGGCGCTCCACACCGCCAGGGCGAGCAGCCCCAGCGCGCGCACGGCCGCGTACCCCAGGAGAGCGGGGGCCGCCCGGCGCAGGGACGGGGGGCCGGGCGGCGCCACCCGGGTCTCGAGATCGGTCACGGGGCGATTATCGGCGGCACCCGGAAACGGAGGGTGCGCCGGGGTGCGACGGCCCGTGAGGGGAGTGGCGTACGCCACATGTTCGGCGGGGAACTGTGAGAGGTCCGCCACGTGGCCGACGCGCGAACTCGCGTACGCTGCGTGTCACTCGTCGTTCGTTGCGCGGGCCGGAGACCACCGCTCCTCTCCGGCCGAGCCCCGGGGAGTCCCCACCCCGCGAGCCCGCCGGACCGAGGAAACTCTGGGAGGTACGTTCATGTCCGGGACGACCACGGCCGCCGTTCGGTGGCGCCGTCGGGCGGCCGGGGCCGGTGCCAACCGCTGGGTCGTGCTGGTGGTGCTGTGCGTCAGTCTGCTCCTGGTCGCCGTCGATGCGACCGTGCTGCACGTGGCGGTGCCCGCCGTCACCGAGGACCTCCGGCCCGGCGCGATCGAACTGCTCTGGATCGTCGACACCTATCCCCTGGTCTGCGCCTCGCTGCTGATCCTGTTCGGCACGCTCGGCGACAGGGTCGGCCGCAGAAGGGTGCTGCTGCTCGGTTACGCGCTGTTCGGCGTGGCCTCCGCGCTCGCGGCGTTCGCCGGAAGCGCGGAGGTGCTCGTCCTCGCGCGGGCCCTGCTGGGTGTCGGCGGCGCGATGATCATGCCCGCGACGCTGTCCATCCTGCGCCAGGTCTTCCCCGACCGGCGGGAGCGGGCGCTGGCCATCGGCATCTGGAGCGCCGTGGCCGCGGTCGGCGCGGCGGTCGGGCCGCTGCTCGGCGGCTTCCTGCTGGAGCACTTCTGGTGGGGCTCGGTCTTCCTCGTCAACATCCCCCTGATGCTGGTCAGCCTGCCGGTGGGCCGGCTGCTGCTGCCCGAGTCCAAGGGCGCCGGGGAGGGGCCGTGGGACGTCGTGGGCGCGCTGACGGCCGCCGCCGGACTGTTCGGCGCCGTCCTGGGCGTGAAGCGGCTGGGCAGCGGCGAACTGGGTCCGCTCACCCTGGTGCCGCTGGCCGTGGGCGCGCTGCTGATCGTGCTGTTCGTACGGCGGCAGCGACGGCGCGCGCATCCACTGGTGGACCTGCGCATGTTCGCGCGGCCCGCGTTCAGTACGGCGGTGGGGTGCATCGTGCTGGCGATGCTGGCGCTGGTGGGTCTGGAACTGATCGCGGCGCAGTACCTCCAGTTGGTGCTGGACCTGTCCCCGCTGGAGACGGGGCTGCGACTGCTGCCGCTGACCTTCGCGGCGATGGCCGCGGGACTCGCCGGGGCGCGGCTGCTGCGGCGATTCGGGCCGCGGCGGATGGTGTGCGCCGGGTTCTGCCTCACCGCCGCGGCGGTCGTCACCCTGACCGCGATGGGCGGGGCGGACAACCCGGCGCTGCTGCTGGTCGGCTTCCTGCTGCTCGGGTTCGGGCTGGAGACGACGCTGTTCGGGGCGTACGAGTCGATGCTGAGCGAGGCGCCGCCGGAGCAGGCGGGCGGGGCGGCGGCGATCGGCGAGACGTCGTACCAGCTGGGGGCCGGGATCGGGATCGCGCTGCTGGGCAGCGTGATGAACGCGGCCTACGCGCCGGGGCTGTCGTCGGTGCCGGGGGTGCCGGCCGCGGCGTCGGCCGCGGCGGGGAACTCGCTGGGCGAGGCGTACGAGGTCGCCGGGCGGCTCGGCGGGCCCGCCGGGGAGGTCCTGCGGCAGACGGCGCGGGACTGTTTCGTGCACGGACTGCACGTGACGCTGATGGTGAGCGCGGGGCTGTTGCTGCTGGGCGCGGTGATGGCGCTGCGGCTGCCGCGGGTGATGCAGTGCGAGGCCCCCGCGGTGCGGCTGCCCTCGCCCCGGGAGGTCGGGCAGCCGCGGGTCTCGGCCTGACGGCCGGCCCGTCTCCCACCCGCGCACCGCCCGGGGCGGCCCCCGCGGGTGCGGTGCCGTCGGCGGCCCCGCGTCCGCCACGCGCGTCGTGGGGGCGGGGGCTGGACGGGGTCCGCAGGGCGTCGTAACGTCGGGGGAGTTGCGTGACTAGCGGTGCTAGTTTTCAGGTTTCGGAGGGAATCATGTCGTCGTCCTCGGGGCCCGTGGGGTCCGTGCCGCCTCCTTTCGACCCGTCCGACCCCCTCGGGATCGACGATCTCCTGGACGACGAGGACCTCGCCGTGCGGGACACCGTGCGCTCCTGGGCCGGGGACCGGGTGCTGCCGTACGTCGCCGAGTGGTACGAGAAGGGCGAGCTGCCCCGGATCCGGGAACTGGCGAGGGAGCTGGGCGGGATCGGCGCCCTCGGCATGTCCCTCACGGGCTACGGGTGCGCCGGTGCCACGAACGTGCAGTACGGGCTGGCCTGCCTGGAGCTGGAGGCCGCCGACTCCGGGATCCGCTCGCTCGTCTCCGTCCAGGGCTCCCTCGCCATGTACGCCGTCCACCGGTTCGGCAGCGAGGAGCAGAAGCGGGCCTGGCTGCCGCGCATGGCCGCCGGTGAGGTCATCGGCTGCTTCGGGCTGACCGAGCCCGACCACGGGTCGGACCCCGCCGGCATGCGGACCCATGCCAAGAAGGACGGCTCCGACTGGGTCCTGAACGGGCGCAAGATGTGGATCACCAACGGGTCGGTCGCGGGCGTCGCCGTGGTCTGGGCGCAGACCGAGGACGGCATCCGGGGCTTCGTCGTGCCCGCCGACACCCCCAGGTTCTCCGCGCCCGAGATCAAGCACAAGTGGTCCCTGCGGGCCAGCGTCACCAGCGAACTCGTGCTGGACGACGTACGGCTGCCCGCCGACGCCGTACTGCCGGAGGTCGTCGGGCTCAAGGGCCCGCTCAGCTGTCTGTCCCACGCCCGGTACGGGATCGTCTGGGGCGCCATGGGGGCGGCACGGGCCTGTTTCGAGACCGCCGTCGACTACGCGAAGTCGCGGGAGCAGTTCGGGCGGCCGATCGGTGGGTTCCAGCTCACCCAGGCCAAACTCGCCGACATGGCGGTCGAACTGCACAAGGGGATCCTGCTCGCCCACCACCTGGGGCGGCGCATGGACGCCGGCCGACTGCGTCCCGAACAGGTCAGCTTCGGCAAGCTCAACAACGTGCGGGAGGCGATCGAGATCTGCCGCACGGCGCGGACGATCCTCGGGGCCAACGGGATCTCCCTGGAGTACCCCGTCATGCGGCACGCGACCAATCTCGAGTCGGTGCTGACCTACGAGGGCACCGTCGAGATGCACCAGCTCGTGCTGGGCAAGGCGCTCACCGGACTGGACGCCTTCCGCTGACCCCGGGAGGAGGCAGGGCCGGCGAGCGGCCCTGCCTCAGCTCTGGTTGAAGAAGCCGTCCGCGCGGCGCGCGGCCGGGTCGCCGTTGACGATCTCGGTGTTGGCGGGGCTGAGCAGGAACACCCGGGTCGACACCCGCTCGATCGAGCCACGCAGCCCGAAGATCAGCCCGGCCGCGAAGTCGACCACGCGCTTGGCGTCGGCGGCCTCCATGGCCGTGAGGTTCATGATGACCGGGACACCATCGCGGAACAGCTCGCCGATCGCCCGCGCGTCCCGGAAGCTGTCCGGGGTCACGGTGCCGATCCGGCGGCCCCTCTCCTGGGCCGTGTCGGTGGCGACCTTCACCCGCGGGTCGGTGACCCAGGCGTCTCCGGGGTCGGTCCCCTCGGAATAGTCGTCGTCGTAGTAACGCTCGTCATCGTTGTCGTCGACGAGGCCAAGCCAGGCACTCGCCTTGCGTACCGATCCCATGGACGCCTCCTCTCACAGCGGTCATTCTTGCTTTCCGCATTCCCCATGGTCGTCCATGATGCGGATGTCGCGCCAAGTGGATAGACGCCGCGCGGGGGGTTTGTGACGCTACTGGTGCACAGTCGATCCGTCGAGAGTCCAAGTGCCCCAAGGGTCGCGACTCATACGGCTGCTGACTGTGAGTGAAATATGATTCTTCACGGCGTACGGGTGAGTGGCGGAGCGGACGGGTGAGAAGCGGAGCGGACGGGTGAACCGGGCGCGCCGTTCCCGCGGGGTGAGCGGTCGATACGATGCGGCGGCCGACGGCGGTCTCCATGGCCGCTCGACGTCGCAGGGATCGACACACATCACGGGGGATCGACATGTTCGGGATCGTCAGGCCGTGCCGGCACCGGCTCGGTGAGGGGCTCAGGACCCAGTGGATGGCGCATCTGTGCGGGCTCTGCCTCGCCCTGCGGCGCGATCACGGACAGTTCGCGCGGATCGTCACCAACTACGACGGCCTGCTCGTCTCCGTCCTGACGGAGGCTCAGGCCGAACGGACCGAGGGCGCGCGGCGTACGGCCGGGCCCTGTCCGTTGCGCGGTATGCGCTCCGCGTCCGTCGCACAGGGTGAGGGGGCCCGGCTCGCGGCGGCGGTCTCGCTGGTGCTGGCCGCCGCCAAGGTGCGCGACCACGTCGCCGACGGGGACGGGCTGCTGGCACGCCGCCCGGTCGCCCTGGCCGCGCGCCGGGTGGCCACGGGCTGGGGGCGGGCGGGCGCGCGCGGCGGCTCAGCCGTCGGCTTCGACACGGCCGTCCTGGTGGACGCCGTGGACCGGCAGGTCGGCATCGAGGCACTCGCCGGGCCCGGCACACCGTTGCTGACCGTCACCGAGCCGACCGAGACGGCCACCGCCGAGGCCTTCGCCCACACCGCGGTCCTGGCGGGTCGGCCCGGCAACGCCGGGCCGCTCGCCGAGGCCGGTCGTCTCTTCGGCCGGCTCGCGCACCTGCTGGACGCCGTGGAGGACCGGGAGACCGACGCCGCGTCCGGCGCCTGGAACCCGCTCACGGCCACCGGGACCTCCCTCGCGGAGGCGCGGCGGCTCGCGGACGACGCCGTGCACGGGATCCGGCTGGCGCTGCGCGACGCCGAGTTCACGGACGCCAGGCTCGCCCACGTGCTGCTCGTGCACGAGTTGCGCACCTCTGTGGACCGGGCCTTCGGCACCGCCTCGTGCGGACACGCGCCCGCGCCGGAGCAGTACGGGCCGCCGCCGGGCAACCCCTACGCCCCGTCCGGCCCCGGCGGTCCGCCGCCCTCGCGGCCGCCGCACCGGGACCGGCGCGGACTGCTCGCCGGGTGCCTGGTGTGGGCGGGCCTCGCCTGCACGTGCCAGATGTGCTGCGGCACGTACGAGGACCCGTGGACCCGGGAGCCCAAGGAAGGGCTGTGCCAGCGCTGCGACTGCGACAACTGCTCGGACTGCTGCGACTGCTGTGACTGCTGCGGGAAGTGCGGTGACGGCTGCTGCTGCGACGGCTGCGGCTGCGACTGCTGAACCGCGCCTGGCGCAGGTGCCGTCGGTGATCGGCTTGCCGGCGGCCCCCGGCGTGGCCGACGCCGGCGACGGTCCCGCCCGCCGCCCCTCGCCCGGTACGCCGATGCCGTACCGGCGCGGGGCACGAGCCGGACGCGGGCCCGGCCGGCCGGTCCGTACGCGGGAGGGCCGGCGGGATGTCCGGAGGGGTTGCTTCCGGACATCCGGTGGCGCGGGTGGCCGAAGGGGCGGGAGCGGTGTCCGCGGCGTCGGCGCCGGGGCGCCGACGCCCTTGTGCACGAACCGAGTTGCTCTGTACCAAGGCGCTTCGTGCCGGGCGGCGGGAAGCACTCCGGGCGGGCGGCCGGGGCCCGGCGCGCACGGGTGGTTCAAGGATCGACGGCCGAAAGGCGCCCTTGCGCCGACCGGCCGTTCGGCCGAATACTCCCCCTCAGCGCTTGTCAGGGGCATGGCCTGTTCGGAATCCGGACACCCGATGGCCCTCGACTGCGCCTCACGGGCCCCGACCCCACGCGGGCCCCCGATTTCCCCTGGGAGGGAACGAAACGTGAGGATCAAGCGCACCACCCCCACCAACGGCATCACGAGACGCACCCGGCTGATCGCCGTCACCACCGGTCTCGTGGCCGCCGCCGCCGTCGCCATCCCCCACGCGAACGCCGCGGACAGCACCCCCTTCAGCACCGCCGAACTCAAGAGCGCCGGCAGCGCGGTGCTCAAGGCCGACGTCCCGGGCACCGCCTGGGCGGTCGACAGCAAGACCAACCGGCTCGTCGTCACCGTCGACAGCACGGTGTCCCAGGCCGAGATCGCGAAGATCAAGGAGCAGGCGGGCGGCAACGCCGACGCCCTGACGATCAAGCGGACCGAGGGCAAGTTCCAGAAGTACATCCAGGGCGGCGACGCCATCTATGCGAGTAGCTGGCGCTGCTCCCTCGGCTTCAACGTCCGCGACAGCGCGGGCAACTACTACTTCCTGACGGCCGGTCACTGCACCGACGGCGCCGGCACGTGGTGGTCCAACTCGTCGCACACCACGACGCTCGGCACCACGGCGGGCTCGAGCTTCCCGACGAACGACTACGGCATCGTCCGGTACACCAACACCTCGGTCGCCAAGGCGGGCACCGCCGGCGGGGTGGACATCACCAGCGCGGGCACCCCGTCCGTGGGCACCACCGTCTACCGTGACGGCTCGACCACCGGCACCCACAGCGGACGGGTCACCGCGCTCAACGCGACCGTCAACTACGGTGGCGGCGACGTCGTCTACGGCATGATCCAGACCAACGTCTGCGCCGAGGGCGGCGACTCCGGCGGCTCGCTCTACGGCAGCAACGGCGTGGCCTACGGCCTGACCTCCGGCGGCAGCGGCAACTGCACCTCCGGCGGCACGACGTTCTTCCAGCCCGTGGTGGAGGCGCTGAACGCGTACGGCGTCAGCGTCTTCTAGCCCGGACGCACGGCCTTCGGCCGACAGCAGAGGAGCCCCCGCACGCGCTCGGCGTGCGGGGGCTCCCGCGCGTCCGCGGGGGGCTGCGGGGAGCGACGGTATTTGCAATTCGAACCACTCTCGCCGCGGCCCGAGTCGGCCGCCGGTCGGGCCCCCGGGGTGGTGAAGGCGGGAAGGGCGCGCGGTGTTCACCCTGTGCGCGTCCACGGTTCGACCTTGTGTGCTCCCTGTGCGGTTCGGAAGAGTGGGCGCCCGTCAACCCAGCCTTCCGGGCCGGGCGGCCCCCACCGCCGTCCGCCCCGTCCCCCCACAGGAGGAACCGAGTTGAAGCACCGGCGCATACCTGGGCGACGGGCCGTCATGACCGGAGCGGGCATCGCCGCTCTCGTCGCCGCGGGTGTCACCTTCCAGACTGCGAACGCCAGCGAAACCCGAAGCACCCCCGAGCCCCGGCTGCTCTCCGCCCTCGCGGCCGGAAAGCTCGGCTCGACGCTCCGCGCCGACCTCGGCGCCGACGCGGCCGGCCTCTACTACGACGCGCGGAGCAAGAACCTCGTGGTGAACGTGCTCGACGAGGCCGCCGTGAAGACCGTCGAGACGGCCGGCGCCAAGGCCAGACTCGTCCAGAACTCCCTCGCCGAACTGACGAGCGCCCGCACGACGCTCAAGGAGGACGCGACCGTCCCGGGCACCGCCTGGGTGACGGACCCGACCACCAACAAGGTGGTCGTCACCGCCGACCGCACGGTCTCCGCCGCCGAGTGGGCCCAGCTCACCGAGGTCGTCGAGGGCCTCGGTGAGAAGGCCGAACTCCGCCGCACCAAGGGTGAGTTCAAACTCTTCGTGGCCGGTGGCGACGCGATCACCGGAGGCGGCGGGCGCTGCTCGCTCGGCTTCAACGTGGTCAAGGGCGGCGAGCCCTACTTCCTGACCGCCGGTCACTGCACCGAGTCCATCTCGACCTGGGCGGACTCCTCCGGTGCCGAGATCGGCACCAACGAGACCTCCAGCTTCCCCGGCGACGACTACGGCCTGGTCAAGTACACGGCCGGGGTCGACCACCCGAGCGAGGTGAACCTCTACAACGGCTCGGCCCGGGCGATCACCGGCGCCGCCGAGGCCACCGTCGGCATGAAGGTCACCCGCAGCGGCTCGACGACCCAGGTGCACGACGGCACGGTCACCGGTCTGGACGCCACCGTGAACTACGGCAACGGGGACATCGTCAACGGCCTCGTCCAGACCGACGTCTGCGCCGAGCCGGGCGACAGCGGCGGCTCCCTCTTCGCGGGCGCCAGCGCGATCGGCCTCACCTCCGGCGGCAGCGGCGACTGCACCTCGGGCGGGGAGACGTTCTTCCAGCCGGTCACGGAGGCGCTGTCGGCGACGGGCACCCGGATCGGCTGACGCCTTCGGTCTCCGGTCCCGGCTGGGCCTCACAGGCCCTGTTCGACCAGGTGGGCGGCTTCGCGGCGGCCCCCGGCCCGGGCCCCGGCCGGGAGGAGTCCCGCCCCGTGCGACGAACAGGGGGGCGGGACTTCCGCGTCGTGCCCACGCCTCAGGGACCGGCTCGCCGGGTGCGCAGGGCCGTCGCCAGCAGGGTGATCGCGGTTCCGGCGACCGCCCACGCCGACAGGACCAGCAGGGCGGACGTCATGGCGTTGCCATCGAAGTACGCGATCGACCGCGCGGCCCAGGTGCCCGCGCCCGGCGGCAGGGCCGGGCCGATCGCCTTCCAGAAGGGCGGCAGCAGCGGGGGCGGGAGGGCGCCGCCCGCGCTCGGGTTGCCCAGGATCACCACGATCAGGATGGCCAGGCCGATGCCGGCGAGCCCGAAGAGGGCCTGGCAGGCGAGGGTGGCCGCGCCGACCGCGAAGACGATCAGGGTGCCGAGTCCCCAGAGGGCCGGGAAGCTGCCGGGCAGCGCGCCCAGGACCGGCCCGGCGATCAGGGCGCCGCCGAGTCCGCCGAGGAGTGCGACGAGAACCATGGCGGCGAGCCGGATCGTCGCCCGTCGCGGCGTGGAACGGGCGGCGCCCGCACTGATCGTCATGATCGACGCGCAGAGGTAGCCGCCCACGCACCAGCCCACGGTCACGTAGAAGGACGACAGTCCGTTGGCATCGCTCGTGCCGGCCGGGGCCACGTCGACGGTCCGTACCGTGCGGCCCTCGGACTTCTCCACGCGAACGGTGAGCGTCTCCAGGGTGGTGGCCAGCACCCGGCCGCCGCCGGTGGCGACCAGGAGGGTGTCGGCGGTGCCGGCCGGGCCGACGATCAGTGCGCCGTCGATCTTCCGGTCCAGGATCTGCTTCCTGGCCGTCGCCCGGTCGGCCACCGCTCGCGGGTCCAGCGGCCCGCCCGGGAGCCCCGCCAGCCGGGTCACCGTCCGCTCGGCCACGGCCTGGGGCGCGACGACTCCGAAGGGCACGTCCCTGGGGCGCGGGTCGTGCAGTGCGCCCACGTAGGAGGCGATGAAGAGCAGGTGCAGGGCGAGCACGCCGATGACCAGCAGGGTGGCGCGCGGGGTGACCGCGTCCTCCACCTCGGCGAGGAAGGGACGATCGGGACGGGGGGCGCCGACGGCCTGTGACATGTCCCAACCGTCCGGCTCCGAGGACGTTCGCGCAGGGGGGAGGCGGCCGAACGGATGGCGTACGCAGGTTCGGGTCTGTTCGTCGGCAGTCGTCCGTCCCGAGGTCTACGGTTCCACCCGCGCGACACCTCCCGTCTCCAGGGCCGCCCGGAGAGCGCCGTCGGGCCCCAGGGTGATGCCGTGCGGCTCGGACGACGGTGACGGCAGGCCGTGCTCGGCGATCTCGCCGCCGTCGGTGATGCGGCCGATCCGGCCGGTGTTCATCTCCGTGAACCACATCGCCTCGTCCGGACCGGCAGAGATACCGAAGGGCCCGCCGCCGGGCGTCGGTACGGGACAGGATTCCGTGTCACCGTCGACGGTGACACGGCCGATCCGGGGGTCCTGAGACCGGGTGAACCACAGTGCCCCGTCGGGCCCAGGGGCGATGACGGCAGGACGGCACGCAGGCGAGTCCAGGGGGTGTTCGGTGAGTTCACCGTCGAGGGTGAGACGCGCGATGCGCCCACTGTGCGTGAACGTGAGCCACAGCCCGCCGTCCGGTCCGGTCGCGACACCGTAGGGCCCAGCCTCCTTGTCCGCCACGGAGATCTCCCTGGTGGACGGGGCATCAGAACGGTGCGCACCAACTCCTCGAGGGGCGGGGATCGATCGACGTTCCCGGCCGATGCCGCAGCTCGGTTCGGACGGGACGCCACGTCCGTCCAGGCCGCGGTGTCGTGTCCGCTGCCGTGGGCAAGCAGCGCCCGGAACCGGCCGTGATCCTGCTCGGCACCGGGGACGCGCGGATCAGCTGCAGCGGGTACGACGAGTCGCCGTACCGGAGGACCGCCCATGACGACGCGGGCCGCAACTGGGTGGGCCGCCTGCTGGAGCTGGTCCGCTCCGAGGCGTTCGCCGCCGGGGTCAGTTCGCCCACGGGGGAGTGAGCAGGGTTCCGTCGGCCAGTTCCGCCGTCAGGCCGACGGAGGTGGTGACCCAGGTGAGCGCGGTGTGATCGGTGGGGTTCTCCACGCTCAGGGTCGACCCGGCGTTGACGATCACGGTGTCGCCCGCACCCACCCGCTCGGTGCGGCCGTCGAGCGTGAGGGTCAGCTCGCCGACGAGGACGTGGAGGATCTCCTCCCGGCTGACGGTGTGCGCGGGAGCCTTCGTCCCCGGCGGGATCTCGCCCCGCCAGGCGGCCAGCTCCTTGCTGCCGGTGCCGGGAGTCGCGTACGAGACGAAGCGGGCGCCGTGGATCTCGTGCGTCACGGCGTCGGAGGAACGGACGAACGGCATGGGTGTCTCCTCGAAATATGGTCAAGCTGCTTGACTAAATGGGCTGTGTTCATAGTCAAGCCGCTTGACCGGAACGTCAAGGGTGTTTGAATGCGGGCGTGCAGAAATCCGAAGCCCTCGCCCTGGCCGCCGCCCTGCTCGCCGCGGCCGGCGATCTCACGCGGCGCATCGACGACGGCGTGGAGGCGCGCGGTTTCGAGGGGCGGCCCGCCTACGGCTTCGCCTTCGCGCGGCTCGCTCCGGACGGGGCGACCGTCACCGAGCTGGCCGCGCACCTCGGGGTGACCAAGCAGGCCGCCAGTCAGCTCGTCGACGAGCTGGTCCGCAAGGGGTACGCCGAGCGGCGGCCGCATCCCGTGGACGCGCGCGCCCGGCTGGTCGTCCTCACCGAACGGGGCCGGGACTGCACCCGCGCCGCGGAGGAGGCCGCCGCCGACGCCGTACGGGCCTGGACCGAGGTCCTCGGGGAGGGTGAGGTGCGCGTGCTGTGCGACCGTTTGGCGCGAATCGCCCCCTGCGGCCCGCTCAGGCCCACCTGGTGACCCGGCGTCAGGCGCCTCCGCCGCCGTCGGGCGCCGCCGGAAGTTTTACCGACGCGTAACTTCACACTTCACCTACTCGCCCGTAACTTGACGGGTGAACAGCATCCTTGTGATCCGGATCACCAGGCGTAAGGCCGTCGAACCTCCCTTGAGCCGCGAGGAGATCACGCGATGCTGCCCTGGAAACGCCTGCTCAGACCGCTCACCGCCCTGCTGCTGGCGATCGCGGCCACCGCCGTCCCCGCCGCCACGGCCGCGGCCACCGCCCACGCCGCCACCGCCTTGAGCCGAGGAGGCTGGAACGACTACGACTGCGAGCCCTCCGCCGCCCACCCCCGCCCCGTCGTCCTCGTCCACGGCACCTTCGGCAACTCCGTCGACAACTGGCTCGGCCTCGCGCCGTACCTGAAGCACCGCGGGTACTGCGTCTTCTCCCTCGACTACGGCCAGTTGCCCGGCGTCCCCCTCCTCCACGGCCTCGGCCCCGTCGACAGGTCGGCGGAACAGCTGTCCGCCTACGTCGACAGGGTCCTCGCCGCGACCGGCGCCACCGAGACCGACCTGGTCGGCCACTCGCAGGGCGGCATGATGCCCCGCTACTACCTCAAGTTCCTCGGCGGAGCCGCCAAGGTGAACGCCCTCGTCGGCATCGCCCCCAGCAGCCACGGCACCACCCTCGCCGGGCTGACCAACCTGCTGCCCTTCTTCCCCGGCGCCGAGGACCTCCTCACCGCCGCCACCCCGGCCCTCGCCCAGCAGATCGTCGGCTCCGACTTCATGACGAAGCTGAACGAGGGCGGCGACACCGTCCCCGGCGTCCGCTACACCGTCATCGCGACCCGGTACGACGAGGTGGTGACGCCGCACCGGACGCAGTTCCTGAGCGGGCCGAACGTCAGGAACGTCCTCGTCCAGGACCTCTGCCCGCTCGACCTGTCCGAGCACGCGCTGCTCGGACTGACCGACCGGATCGCCTTCCACGAGGTGGCCAACGCGCTCGACCCGGCCCACGCCGCCCCCACCACCTGCGCGTCCGTCCTCGGCTGACGGAGGTGGTTCCGCCGGGGCCTGTCCGGCCTGAGCCGCCGGTCAGGCCCCGGAGTCCGTCGGGTCAGCGGCCGCTCCGGCCACCGCCCACCGCACGCCGCCGCACCGACGCGAACAGCACGCCCGCCCCCAGTGCCAGGACGGCCGCCCCGCCGACCGCGAGGTACGGCGTGCTGCCGTCGCCGCCGGTCTCGGCGAGACCGCCGCCGGTCCCGGCCGCCTTCGGCTCGTTCGCCTCGGGGGCGGGGGACACCGACGTCGGGTCCGTCGTGGTGGCGGGGTCGTCGTCGCCGTGACCGCCGTGCTCGACCGTCGACTTGTCGGCCCCCTCCTCGATCTGCTCCTCGGACGGTGCGGACGCGGCCGGCGCCGGGGCGGAGCCGCCGGTCGAGCCGCCGGTGGAACCACTCGCGGAACCCGCCGGGGCGGCGCCGGCGGAACCGCCCTGCGAGCCGCTCCCGGAACCGCTCTCCGCCCCGCCGAAGGTGACGTCCGAGCAGGAGTAGAACGCCTCCGGGCTGTCCGAGCGCTGCCACACCGCGTACAGCACATGCCGCCCCGAACGCTCGGGCAGCGTGCCGGAGAACGTGTAGAAACCGCCTGCCGCGACCGGGTCGGTGGCCGTCGCCACCGGATGCTCCAGATCCAGGTCGGCCCAGGCCAGCGGCTGCGCCGGGTCGTAACCCGGCTTGGTGACGTACACCGTGAAGGTGCCCTTGTGCGGGGCGGTCACCCGGTACTTGAAGGTGGAGGCCCCGCCGCGCACGCTCGTCGCCGGCCAGTCCGCGCGGGCCAGGTCGAGGCCCTTGAACGCGGCGTTGTTCGCGCTGCACAGCCTGCCGTCCGGGATCAGCTCCCGGTGCCGGCCGGCGGCGTCGCCGATGCGGATGCCGTTCCAGTCGTACAGCGCCTGTGTCCCGCCCGCCGCGACCGCCGCCCTGCAGGCGTCCGACCGCGGACTCTCGGGGCCCTCCGCGTAACACTGCGCGACGCGGCTGACCGGGTCGCCCATCGAGCCGTGCGCGGCCGCGGGACTCGCGACCAGCACGGACAGCGCGGTCAGGGCCGGCGGGGTCAGGCCCAGGGCGGCGACGGCGGCGGCCTTGCGGCGTGCGGGCATGGGGGATCTCCTCGGAACCGGTGCTGATGTGTGCCGGAACCAAGAAACCCCGAAATCACCCGGCGGGGAGCTCCGTCGGCGATCTTTAGGATCCCCTTAAGGACCTGCTGAGGCAGGGATCAGGTAGGTAGCGTGCACGGCATGACCAGCGACGAGATCCGGCCCGCGACACAGGCCGACGTACCGGCCGTCACGGCCGTGACCGATGCCGCGTACCGCCCCTACGTCGAGCGCATCGGCGTCGTGCCGCGACCCATGGAGGCCGACCACGCGGCGGACGTGGCGGCCGGAAAGGTGTTCGTCACCGGGGACCCCGTCATCGGCCTGGTGGTGGTCGAGGAGTCCGGGGAGGGGCCGTCGGGCCACCTGCTCCTCGAGAGCGTCGCCGTCCACCCCGGCGCCCGGGGAACGGGCGTGGGGCGGCGGCTGCTGCACTTCGTCGACGCACACGCGCGTGCGCTGGGCCTGCACGAGGTCAGGCTCTTCACGAACGCGCTCATGTGGGAGAACCAGCGGATCTACCCCAGGTACGGCTACCAGGCCGTGGAGCGCCGGGTCGACGGGCCCTACGACCGCGTCCACTACCGCAAGCGGCTGGACTGACGCGGACCGCGGGCGCGCCTCACCCCTCCGGCCACCAGGTGCGCGCGATGTCCTTGCGCACCTCGGGGCGCCCGGCGGGACGCTCGTCGGTCTCCTCGCGGACCCTGCGGGATTCCGTCTTCTTCAGGGGCTTCTGCACGGTCGTACGGCGCATGGCTGCCTCCTTCGGGGGCCACCGAGTTCCGCGTTCTCACGGAGGCAGACCCGTTCCGGGAGAGTTCCTCATCGCTGCCCGTTCTGTCAGTGGCGGCTGTCACGATTCGAATGTCAGTGGCGGGTGTCACTCTTGAGCCCATGGCAAACCAGAGTGACGGGACGACTTCGGCGCGTGTCGACTGGGACGCGCAGGCCGCCGCCTTCGACGAGGAACCGGACCACGGGCTGCGCGACCCCGAAGTGCGCGCCGCGTGGGCGGACCGGCTGCGCGGCTGGCTCCCGGACCGCCCCGGCGACCTCCTCGACCTCGGCTGCGGCACCGGCAGCCTGTCGCTCCTGGCCGCCGAGCGCGGACACCGCGTCACCGGCGTCGACCTCTCCCCGGCCATGATCGACCGGGCCCGCGCCAAACTCGCCGGGCGTGACGCGGTGTTCCTGGTCGGTGACGCGGCGGCGCCCCCGGTGGGGGAGGAGCGCTTCGACACCGTCCTCGTACGGCACGTGCTGTGGACCCTGCCCGACCCCGGCCACGCCCTGCGGCGCTGGTGCGACCTGCTGCGCCCCGGAGGCCGGCTCGTGCTGGTCGAGGGCGTGTGGGGCACCGTCAGCCCCGTCGGCATACCGGCGGACCGGCTCACCGCCCTGCTGGCCCCGCTCACCGGCCGCGCGCGCGTGGAGCGGCTCTCGGACGACCCGCGGCTGTGGGGGAGGGCGGTGGAGGACGAGCGGTACGCGGTGGTGGCGACCGGGCCCTCCTAGCCGGTCAGAAGCTGTTTCACATCCTCTTTGCGCAGGATTAAGCCATCAAGTGCTGTAACGATTCAGTTTGCCGTTCGGTTGGGCGCCGATGGACGGGCAGACGAACGGCAGCGGAGGGATCTTCAGGCGGCTGCCGCGAGATTGACCGGGAGCGCCCCGGGACAGACGATGCCGGAGTTCCGTGCGCTGGTGGTTGTGAACCACGGTCGCGCTTCCAGTGCCCCCCTCACGGGTGGTTTGGCATCCGGGCAGGGCAAGGGCTGCCGCAGGACAGTGACACTTGGACAGCTGCGGGGGGAATGACCTGACCATCGGGGCGGGAGCCGTCCGCATGCCTTTCCGTCGACCGAGAGGGAGAAGCATGGCGAACGAGTTGAAGTACGGCGACCAGGTGCACCTGCAGAACAGCTACAACAGCTGGACGGGTGGTTACCTGGATACCAACGGCCACAGCAGCGACAGCGGGGCGAAGTACGGGGTGTCGACGGCGGACTCGCCCACGCGTGGAGAGGGCACCGGAACCTGGCAGATCCTCTCCGCCGCTGGCAAAGCCGTTGGTGCCAACGTGGTCAGCGGAGACCTGGTCTACCTGCGGAACCTCTATGGTGGTGACGGCGGCTACCTCGACACCAACGGGCACGCGACCGCCGACCAGAAGAACAGTGGCGGCAAGTTCAACGTCCTGACGTCCAAAGACAAGGACCGCGCCCCCGGCACCGGCCGCTGGCGCCTCTTCGCCCAGGCATCCAGCCCCGGTGACCAGCATGTCCGGCCCGGCGACGTGATCCACTTGTGGAACACCTACGGCGACAACGGCGGCTTCCTGGAGACGAACGGACACGGACCCGCCGGCGGCAAGTACGACGTGTGCACCAACGCCTACTACAACCGGGCACAGAACGTCGGCGACTGGAAACTCCACCGCGCGTAGGCCAGCGCCGGCGAACGTCGCTCACCGCCGTGGCCCAACCGACACTGCCGGGCTCCTCAAAGGGCTCCGGGGCGGCGGCGGTGCGGACCAACGCCACGATGTCCGCCGCTTCTTTCACTTCTGCCGACCAGCCGCAGCAATTTCCGTTCGGGGAATGGTCACCGTGACCGTTCCCCGAACGCATACGTAAAGCTCCCATTTCGGTCTGGCGGCCCTTGACCTGCTGAGGCCGGGTTCAGAAACAGGCACTCAGTTCCCCGAAGCGGTCACCGCGGGCCAGCGCCTCCAGCTCGTCGAGCGCCCTCACCGCGGCGGCCGCCGCCTCCGGGTCCCGCTCGGCCAGCCCGCTCTGCGCGAACTCGTCCTCGTCCAGCCGTCGTACGTCGTCGCCGCCGGCGGAGCGCCACAGGTCCAGGTCGAGATCCTCCACGACCAGCTCGGTGCCGGTGAGGGTCGCCGGGCGGGTGACGTCGCAGTACCAGCCCTTCAACGCGCCGGATGCGCCGCGGACCTCCTTCACGGAGTACCAGCGGTCCCGCCAGTAGTACTCCGTGAAGACGTCACCCGGCTCGAACCGCACGAAGCCGAAGTCCCGTACGCCCTCGCCCGCCCAGGGCGCCCGGACGGCGATCCTGGTGCCGTCGTCGGAGAGCAGCTCGGCGGGGTAACGGATCTTCGTCCGGCCGCCCTTGACGAGGACGACGTCCACGAGCCGGACGGGGTCAGTCGAGTTCACGGGCATGGCGCACCTCTGTCGCGCAGATCTCGTAGCCGAACCACTCGTTGACGGCGAGCATCGGGCCGTTGCCGGTGTCGTTGCCGGTGAACGCCTCCCGGTGTCCCGCGGCGCGGGCACGGTGCAGCGAGGCGTTCTTGACGAGCTTGGCCAGGCCCCGGCCGCGGTGGGCGCGGGCCGTGCCGGTCATGCCCGTGGAGTAGCGGGTCGCGCCGTCCGTACGGGCCGCGGTGAAAGCGGCGGGACGGCCCTCGACGACGGCGACCGCGGTCAGGCCGAGGTCGAGCAGCGGATGCCGCCAGGTCTCCTCCAGCCAGGCCTCGTAGTCGGTGAACCCGGCGTCGATGTCGCCCGGTTCGTCCGCGGTCACCTCGGCGTCCAGCTCGAACAACGGACGGGGGTCGTCCGCGAAGTCGGCGGCGGTGCGCAGTTCGACACCGGCCGGAGGGGCCTGGAGCGGGGGCAGCGCGCCGTTCGCCAGGTCCAGGCGGAGGAAGTGCGCGGAGCGGCTCGCCCGGTAGCCGCGCCGCTCGGCGAAGCCGCGGTCGTCCGGCTCGTCCAGGACCCAGGCGAACGACCGCGTCGCCCCGTGCGCCGCCAGGTGCTCCTCGCCCGCTCGAGTCAGCCTCGACCCCGCCCCGCGGCCCCGGTGCGCGGGGTGCACGTACACGTTGAGGAAGCCCCGCCCGGGTTCCGGGCTGTCGTGGGCGAGGCCCGCCTGGGCCGTGCCGACGATCTCGCCGTCGGCCTCGGCGACGAGCAGGCGGAAACGGGCGTCGGGACGGGTGCGGGTGAGGTCGTGGACCACGGAAGCCGGGGTGGACACCATGAACGGCAGGGCGGCCCGCCGCACCCGGACGAAGCCCTCCACGTCCGCCGGCACCCCGGGGCGCAGATCGCGCACGATGACGGTCATGCGCCGCACGCTATGCGTCCGGCCTGCCGGGATGCCTCCCATTTTCCGGCGGGTGCGGGACAATCGGGCCGTGACCTTGAAGATCGACATCGTTGAGGGCGTCGCGCCGTACGAACAGGTGAGGGCGCAGATCGCCGAGCAGGCCCGGTCGGGGGCGCTGCCCGTGGGCCACCGGCTGCCCACCGTGCGGGGCCTGGCCGAGTCGCTGGGCCTGGCGGCGAACACGGTCGCCAAGGCCTACCGGGCGCTGGAGACGGACGGCGTGATCGAGACCCGCGGGCGCAACGGCACGTTCGTCGCCGCCGCGGGCTCGGCGGCGGAGCGGGAGATCGCCGCCGCCGCGCAGACCTACGCGGAGCGGGCCCGCCGGCTGGGCCTGGGCGAGCAGGAGGCCCTGGCGGCGGTCCGGGACGCCCTGCGGGCGGCCGGCGGCTGAGAGGTGCGCCGGGGGCGGACCCCTTATCGGCCGGCCGGCAGGGTGCTCGCGCGCGTCGTTCCGGGAGGGCCGGCCGCTCGGCCCGCCGTCACCGCGAGGGTCCGCGTCGGGCGCAGTCCCGCCCGCTCCGCGAGTCGCCCGAACAGCAGCGCGTTCTCCACCGCCGCGCCGCCGGGATCGTTGTTGAAGTAGGCGTACACGTCGGTGTCGGCCTGCCAGGTGGTGGCGATGCGGTCGACCCAGGTCTCCAGCGCGCGCCGGCCGTAGTGCGGCCACGGGTGGGCGCGGCCCTGGTGGAAGCGGACGTAACCCCAGTCGGTGGTCCGCCACAGCGGGGTCACCGGGCGGGACCGGGCGTCGGCCCAGCACAGGGCCGCGCCCCGGCGCTCCAGGACCGCGCGGACCCGGGGAGTCCACCAGGAATCGTGGCGGGGTTCGACGGCGACCCGGGTGCCGGACGGGAAGCGGGCCAGGCAGGTGTCCAGCAGGTCGGGGTCGGCGCGCAGGGTCGGCGGCAGCTGGAGCAGGACCGGACCCAGCCGGTCGCCGAGTCCGGCCGCGTGGGTCGTCAGGCGCCGCACGGGCTCCTCGGGGTCCCGCAGCCGCTTGACGTGGGTGAGGTAGCGGCTGGCCTTGACCGCGACGACGAAGTCCGGCGGGACCCGTTCGGCCCAGGACGCGAAGGTCTCCCGCGAGGGCAGCCGGTAGAACGCGTTGTTGACCTCGACGGTGGTGAAGTGCGCCGCGTACTCCTCCAGCCACCGCCGCACGGGCACGTCGGCCGGGTACAGGACGCCCTTCCAGTCCTGGTACTGCCAGCCCGACGTGCCGACGAACAGGGTCACGCATCCATCAAAGCACTACAGGTACAGCCCGGCGTCGGCCCCGCCGCGGGGCTCCGGCAGCGACGTGGGGGAGGTGCCCCGGCGCAGTGCGTACAACTCGGCGAGGGTGGCGCCCTCGCGGCCGACGCCCTCCTCGGTGCCGAGCCAGTCCACCGCCTCCCCGCGGGTCAGCGACCCGACCTCGATGCGGGCCAGGCAGCGGCCCGGCCGCACGACCGCCGGATGCAGCCGTTCCAGGTCCTCGTTGGTGGTCACCCCGACCAGGACGTTGCGCCCCTGGCCGAGCAGGCCGTCGGTGAGGTTGAGCAGCCGGGAGAGGGCCTGGCCCGCGGTGTGCTTGGCCTCGCCGCGGATCAGCTCGTCGCAGTCCTCCAGCAGGAGCAGCCGCCAGCGGCTCTTGCCGGGGCCGTCCTCCTCGCCGATCGCGATGTCCATCAGATAGCCGACGTCGGAGAACAGGCGCTCGGGGTCCAGGACGCAGTCGACCTGGCACCAGTCCCGCCAGGAGCGGGCGAGGGTGCGCAGCGCGGAGGTCTTGCCGGTGCCGGGCGGGCCGTGCAGCAGGAGCAGCCGGCCGGCGATGTCGTCGGGGGTCGTCCCCATCAGGCGGTCCATCGCCTCGGCGACGGGGGCCGTGTAGTTGGGGCGGATCTCGTCCCAGGTGCCCGCGGCGATCTGGCGGGTGGTGCGGTGCGGACCGCGCCGCGGGGAGACGTACCAGAAGCCCATGGTGACGTTCTCCGGCTGGGGCTCGGGCTCGTCCGCCGCGCCGTCGGTCGCCTCGTCGAGCACCTTCGCGGCGAGTTCGGCGCTGGTCGCGGTGACGGTGACGTCCGCGCCGCGGTTCCAGCGGGACACCAGCAGCGTCCAGCCGTCGCCCTCGGCGAGCGTGGCGCTGCGGTCGTCGTCGCGGGCGACGCGCAGCACGCGCGCGCGGGGCGGGACCAGGTCGGCGCCGGGGCGGACGCGGTCGATGTTCACCGCGTGGGAGTACGGCTGCTCGCCCGTCGCGAAGCGGCCGAGGAACAGCGCGTCGACGACGTCGGACGGGGAGTCGGAGTCGTCGAGGTTGAGCCGCATCGGCAGGGCGTCGTGTGGGTGCGCGGACATGCCCGCCATGATCCGGCACCGGCGGTCCGTGTGCACCCGGTTTCCGTACTGCGCGCCGGTGTGTCGGATCCGTCCGGTACGCACGGTGTGCCGGACGGCGCGGCCGGGGCCTGCTCCCCCGGCCGCGCCGTCCGTCTCGGACCGTCAGACCGGGGCGCCGGCCGTCCTGCGGTGGATCCGCCGGACTCCGCGGACCACCGCGTATCCCTTGGTGAGGGCGCGGTCCCGGGCGAAGGTGCGGGCGACGGCGCGTCCGTCGAGGAGCCGCTCGAACTCCTCGACGCCGGTGCCGCGCCGCACGGTCACCCGCCGCAGGGCGTACGGCCCCTGCGCGCGCCGGGCCAGCGCGTTGCCGACGGCGAGCGCCTGGGCGAAACCGTGCTCCCGCACGGCCGTGCGCACCCGTCTGCTGGAGTAGCCGTACGGGTAGGCGAACGAGACCGGCAGGGCGCCCAGTTCGCCGGCGACGATGTCCCGGCAGCGGGCCAGCTCGGCGTGCAGTGCGGTGTCGTCGAGCTGGTCGAGCTGCGGGTGGCTGTGGCTGTGGCCGCCGATCTCGACGCCCGCGTGGGCCAGTTCGCGCACCTGCCGCCAGTCCAGCATGGCGTCCGGGCCGCCGCCGGTGTCGTACGCGCCGCGGAGCCAGCCGGTGGACACGAACAGGGTGGCCGGGAAGCCGTGTTCGGCCAGGGCGGGCAGGGCGTGGCGGTGCACGCCCTCGTAGCCGTCGTCGAAGGTGATCAGGACGGGCAGGGTGGGCAGCGGGCGGCCGGAGCGCCAGCGGGCCGCGAGGTCCGCGGTGGTGAGCGGGGTCAGGCCCCGCTCGGCGATCAGCGCCATCTGCCCGGCGAACGCCGCCGGGGAGACCGAGAGGGACCGGGTGGCGTCGTTCGGGTCGGACGCGACCGCGTGGTACATGAGGATCGGGATCCGCGCCTGTGTCATGCGGCGGCCTCCGGGTCCGCCTCGGCGGGCGCGTCGACGCGTACCTGCGAGAACGTCGTCCCGTTGCGCCGCGCCCGTACGCTGCCCACCACGTAGCCGGCGGCGGCGGTGAGCACCCCGGCGACGATCGCGCCCGCGCGCCGGGCCCCTCCGGGGCGGGCCAGCGCCTGGTCGCGCAGCCCCCGGGCCACCCCGGCCGGCAACACGCGCGTGGCGTACCGGCGTTCGGACTCCAGGCCCTTGCCGACGCCGACACTGCGGGCGACGAGCGCCTTGGACAGGCCCTCGGCGTAGGTGCGGGTGCGGAAGTACGCGAAGTGCTCGCGCGCCTCGGGCACCCTGTGGTGGATGACCGCGCGGTCGTCGACGAGCAGGACGGCGTCGGGTCTGGCGCGGCCGATCCGGATGCACAGCTCGGTCTCCTCGCCGCCCAGCGGCCGCTCGTCGCCGTCGCGGCCGATGCCGGTGGCGAAGCCGCCCGCGAGGTCGAACGCGGTCCGCCGGAAGGAGGCGTTGCCGCCGAGGACGTTGCGGACCCGGACCAGGCCGGGCGGCAGGCCCCGGTAGGAGCAGCCCACCACCCAGTCGAACTCGTCGGGGAACCAGTCGGGCCGCCGTCCGGATGCCCACACCGGCTCGGTCCGGCCGCCGACGGCCATCACCCGCGGGTCGTCGTAGGCGGCGGCGAAGCGGCTCAGCCAGTCGCGTTCGGCGACGGCGTCGTCGTCGAGGAAGGCGACGACCTCGCCGCGGGAGGCCGCGATGCCGGTGTTGCGGCCGGCCGACAGTCCGCGCGGGCCCGCGTTGGGCAGCACCCGCACCCCGGTGACCTCCTCGTACTCCCGGGTCAGCCGGTCCAGGAGCACCGGGTTGTGGTCGACGACCAGCAGGGTCTCCAGGGCCGGCCGGCTCTGTGCGCGCACCGAGGAGACCGCCGCGAGGATGTCCTCCCAGCGGTCCTCGGTGTACACGCAGACGACGACGGAGACGCGGACGGGCGGACCGGCCGGGGCGTCGTTCGCGCTCAAGACACCTCTCCCCGGCCCCCGTCGAGCATCCGTGCGCGGCGGCCGCCGCGGCGCAGCGCCCGGCGGTTGGACCGTTCACCGATGATCACCCGCAGCACCCGCAGCCCGTCGCGCACGGCGCGCAGGTTGCTGACGCCGTGGATGCGCAGGTACTCGTGGCTCGGGATCTCCTGCACTCTCAGTCCGGCCTTGACGACCCGGATGTTCATCAGGGTCTCGACCTCGAAGCCGGTGCAGTCCAGGTCGATCTTGTCCAGGCAGTGCCGCCAGAAGGCGTTGTAGCCGTAGCACAGGTCGGTGTAGCGGGCGCCGAACTTGCGGTTGACGACGGCGCACAGGACGCGGTTGCCGAGCCGGCGGACGAAGGTCATGTCGTCGGTGCCGCCGCCGTTGGCGAAGCGGGAGCCCTTGGCGAAGTCCGCGCCCGAGACGAGGGCGGAGACGTACGACACGATCTCGTTGCCGTCGGCGGAGCCGTCCGCGTCGACCATCACGATGATGTCGCCGCTGCACGCCTCGAAGCCGGTGATGAGGGCGTCGCCCTTGCCCCGGCCCTGCTGCCCCACGACCTTGACGCCGGGCCACAGTTCCCGCGCGACCTCGACGGTGGCGTCGGTGGAGTTGCCGTCGACCAGCACCACTTCGTGGATCCAGTCCGGCAGGGTCTTGAAGACGTACGGAAGGTTCTCGGCCTCGTTCATCGCCGGGATGACGACGCTCACCGGTGGCGTGATGGCCAGGTGAGAGGAGATGGGCCGGTACTTCCCGGCGGTCGACGGGGCCTGACGATCCTGGCCCGGTGTCGCCGGATGCAGAACGGAACTCATGAGTCTGGTCCCTCTCGTCCGGTGGACCGCCCACCCCCGGGCGGCCCGGATGTAAGTCCGGTTCGAAAGGGGGGTTGTTGCGTCACCCACGGCCGCACGGCATGACGGAAGACCTCTCCGTCGGCCCTGCGACCCGGCATGGCGGAAGACCTCTCCGCGCACCCCGGGTGAGCTGGCAAAGCTGGCCGGCCACCGGAAAGACGGCAGCCGACTGCGCGGCACGACCCGGTCACCAGGTTCGGTCACCGGGCACGGCACCCCCCTACCGCGCCCCGCGCCGGAAGCCGTCGCGGTCCTTGAGCCCTCCCCTAGAGCCGCTTACCGACGGTCCGATGCGGGTGAGATGTCTGACGGTATTGACGAATGCGCCCGTATGGCAAGACCTGGAACGAGGCCTCACCTTTTTGTTCGTTTGACCGTTACACAACGGGTCGTCCCGTGCCGGGACGGACCTCGATGATCAGGAACCTGACACAAACGCTCCCCGGAGGCCGGGTGGGCCTCCGGGGAACGGGGGTGTGACCGGTCGCCGCCTCAGCGGCGTCGGGTCACGGGACGATCTTCAGCAGGCGGTTCGGCGAGCCGGTGCCCGCGCCGGTGACCTTGCCGGTGGTCGCGCCGTCGACCAGCGCCGTGGCGACCTGGGCCGGGGTGGCCGAGGCGTGGCCCGACAGGTAGATCGCGGCCGCGCCCGCGACGTGCGGAGTCGCCATCGACGTACCGGAGATGGTGTTGGTGGCGGTGTCGCTGGTGTACCAGCCCGCCGTGATGGAGGAGCCGGGGGCGAAGATGTCCAGGACCGAGCCGTAGTTGGAGTAGCTGGCCCTGGCGTCGGTGCTGGTGGTGGCGCCGACCGTGATGGCCTCGGTGACCCGGGCCGGGGACGACGAGGAGGCGGTGGTGCTGCTGTTGCCCGCCGCGACGGCGTAGGTGACGCCGCTGGCTATGGAGCGGCGCACGGCCGCGTCCAGGGTGGTGGAGACGCCGCCGCCGAGCGACATGTTGGCGACCGAGGGCCCGGAGTGGTTCGCGGTCACCCAGTCGATGCCCGCGATCACCCCGGCCGTGGTGCCGGAGCCGGAGTTGTTCAGCACCCGGACGGCCACGATCTTCGCCTTCTTGGCGACGCCGTAGGTGGTGCCCGCGATCGTGGTGGCGACGTGGGTGCCGTGGCCGTTGCCGTCCTGGGCGACGTTGTCGCCGTCGACGGCGTCGTAGCCGTTGACGGCCCGGCCGCTGATCTGGGAGTGCGTGATGCGTACGCCGGTGTCGATGACGTAGGCCGTCACACCGCTGCCGGCGGAGTCCGGGTAGGTGTAGGTGCCGGACAGCGGGAGCGAGGTCTGGTCGATGCGGTCCAGGCCCCAGGGGGCGCTGGACTGCGTGGCGTCCACGTGCACGGTCTGGTCCTGCTCCACGGCGGCGACCGCGGGGTCGGCGGCCAGTCTCCTCGCCTCGGCGGCGGAGAGGGTCGCGGTGTAGCCGTTCAGCGCGGCGCCGAACGTCTTCTTCACCGAGCCGCCGTAGCCCTTGATGAGGTCCTTGCCGGTCGCCGAGGACGCCTTGAAGCCGGCGTCCTGCTTGAGGGTGACGATGTAGCTGTCCTTGACGGCGGTGGGGGAACCGGCCGCGAGGACCCTGCCCTCGGCCGGGGCGGCCTGGGCGGGGAGCGCGGTCAGTCCGCCGACGAGGGCGGCGGCCGCCACGGTGGCGGCGGCGGAGACGCGGACCTTGTTGCTGCGAAGGTGTGCCATTACGAGGGAGTCCTCCTCTAGGCGGCGCGCGCCGGGGTGGGGCGCGCGTCTGTGGGGGGTGCGCGGGGTGTTCGCGCACACGGCGTCGAGCGTCGCGGCGTACCGCTCTCGGCCGGGGTAAAGACTCCGTCATCTACCGCCGTAGAACAAGGGTGTTGAAAGACAGTCAACGAATTTGACGTGCCCACGTAACAAACAGGAGGTGATCGATCGCCGGGAACCTCGACAAACTTGGCATGAACACTTCCCGTCAACGCGCGTAGTTGGTAACAAGGTTGCCGCAGAGATCCTGCTAAGGGAGGTTCCATGAGACGTTCCCGCATTGCCGTACTCGTCAGTTCACTCCTCCTCGCCCTCGGCGCTGCCCTCACCGGGGCGGCCTCGGCCCAGGGAGCCCAACTCGCCGCGACCGGGGGCTATGTGGCCCTCGGCGACTCCTACTCCTCAGGTGTCGGATCCGGCAGCTACATCAGCTCCAGCGGCGACTGCAAGCGCAGCACGAAGGCCTTCCCGTACCTCTGGAACGCCGCACACGCCCCCGCCTCGTTCTCGTTCACCGCTTGCTCGGGCGCTCGAACGGGTGATGTTCTCGCCGGACAGCTCGGCCCGCTCAACTCCTCCACCGGCCTGGTCTCCATCAGCGTCGGAGGCAACGACGCCGGCTTCGCCGACGTCATGACCACCTGCGTCACCAGCTCCGACAGCACCTGCCTCAGCCGCATCAACACCGCGCGCTCCTACGTCAGCTCCACGCTGCCCGGCCAGCTCGACAGCGTCTACTCGGCGATCCGCTCCAAGGCGCCCGCCGCCCGCGTCGTCGTCATCGGCTACCCCCGCTTCTACCAGCTCGGCACGACCTGCCTGGGACTGTCCGAGACCAAGCGCACCGCCATCAACAACGCCTCCGACCTCCTCAACAGCGTCACCGCCCAGCGCGCCGCCGCCCACGGCTTCGTCTTCGGGGACGTCCGCACCACCTTCACCGGCCACGAGATCTGCTCCGGCAGCTCCTGGCTGCACAGCGTCAACTGGCTCAACATCGGCGAGTCCTACCACCCGACCGCGTCCGGTCAGTCGGGTGGCTACCTGCCGGTCCTCGACAGCGCCGCCTGAGCCGTCACTGCGAGGGCGACGCGGAGGGGGAGGCCCCGCCCGACGGGGCCTCCGTCTCGCACGTGACCGAGAACGGCACCGAGTTCGACGTCACGCGACTCGGCTCGCGCACCTCGACACCGATCGCGTTGCGGTACGTCCCGCTCTCGGCGTGCGTGGTCACGACCACTCTGTCCTGCCCCGACTTCCCGCCGCCCGCCGGAAGGTCCAGAGTCCGCCAGCCCGCGTCCACGAGTTCGCCCTTCTCCGACACCCACCGGTAGGACACCTGCGCGGGCAGCCGGTCCACCGTGACGGTCACCGTGAACGTGGGCGCCTGCGCGTCCGGCGGCGGGCAGGACCCCGAGTAGTCCGTGTGCGAGCCGGTGACCGTGACCGCCACGGACTGCGGCGGAGCCTCGCTCGTGGGACTCCCGCTCTCGCTCGGACTCGCGTCCGGCGAGGGCTCCCCGCTGTCCGAGGTCTCGCTCTCCCGCGGCGTCGCGGACGGACTCACGCCCTGCGAACGGCTGTTGACGACGTCCCCGCCACCACTGCCACTGCCGTCGCCCCCGTCCCCCCGGCTCAGCAGCGCGTACGTCAGCCCGCCGACCGCCAGTGCCAGCGCCGCCACTCCGGCGATCAGCACCCCCGCGGTGCGCCGGTCACGGCCGGGCCCGGTCCGGGTGGTGTCCCCCTGCGGACCGGGCCAGGGCGGAGCCGGCGACGGCGTCGGCAGCGGCTCGGTGCGTGACGTCGCCGGGGGCCCGGCGGCCGTCGGCGGATACGGCGTCGCCGCCCGGAACGTGCCGGGCCGGGCGGTGCCGCCCGCGGCGACGACCCGCAGATCGGCCTCGGCCACCTCGGCCGGCACCCGTTCGGCCGGGTCCTTGCGCAGCAGCCCTTCGATGACGGGGGCCAGCGCGCCCGCCCGGCGCGGCCGCGGCAGCTCCTCGTCGACGATCGCGCGCAGGGTGCTCAACGGCGTGTCGTGCCGGAAGGGGGAGTTGCCCTCCACCGCCGCGTACAGCAGCACGCCCAGCGACCACAGGTCCGACTCGGGGCCCGGCGTGCGGCCCAGCGCCCGCTCCGGCGCGAGGAACTCGGGCGAACCGATGACCTCGCCGGTCATGGTGAGCGCCGAGGTGCCCTCGACGGAGGCGATGCCGAAGTCGGTGAGCACCACCCGGCCGTCGTTGGACATCAGCACGTTGGCCGGTTTCACGTCCCGGTGCAGCACGCCCGCCCCGTGCGCCGACCGCAGCGCGGCCAGCACCTCGGCCCCGATGTGCGCGGCCCGCGCGGGCTCCAACGGGCCTTCCGCGTCGAGCAGTTCGGCGAGGGAGATGCCCCGTACCAGCTCCATGACGATCCACGGCCGGCCGTCCTGCACGGCCACGTCGTACACCGTCACCACATTGCGGTTCGCCACCCGGGCGGCGGCCCAGGCCTCTCGCTCCAGCCGGGCGTACAGCCGCTCGACGTCCGAGGCAGGCAGTCCGGCCGGGGCGCGGACCTCCTTGACGGCGACCTCGCGGTGCAGCACCTCGTCCCGGGCCCGCCACACCGTGCCCATGCCGCCCTCGCCGAGCGGGGACAGCAGACGGTAGCGGCCCGCGATCAGACGCTCACTGCCGGGCTCTTCGGTCACCGCGCACCCCATTCCCCCTTCGCATCCTGGTGAATACCTCCCCAACGTAGCTCAGACCAGCACGGATGCGACCCCCTTGAGCACCAGCCCGGCACCGAGGGCCACGACCACCAGCGCCGACCACAGGGGCAGGTTCCGGCGCACCAGCGCCACCGCCGGGTGGCCGGTCCGGCGCGGGCTCCGGTCCAGCAGCCGGGCCGCACCCGCGCCCAGCCGGACGACGGCGAACCCGGCGGCCGTCAGGGTCAGGGCCAGCCCGATCCCGTACGCGACGACGAGCAGCAGTCCGAACCAGGCGTGGCCGAGGGCCGCGGCACCGACCAGCACGACGACGGCGGAGGGACTGGGGACCAGCCCTCCGGCGAAGCCGAGCAGGATCGTGCCGCGCAGGGTCGGGGCGGTGGGGTGGCTGTGGGTCACACCGCCGTGGGTGTGCGTGTGGGTGTCCGTGTCCGTGTGGTGGTGCCCGTGATCGTGCCGGTGCTCGCCGTCGTGCCGGTGCTCGCCGTCGTGGCGGTGATGATGGTCGTGGTCGTGGTCGTGGTGGGTGTGGTCGTGGCCGTGTTCGAGATCGCGCGGGTGCTCGTGGGCGGTGGCCCGGCCGGGGTGTTCCGCGGGCGCGCCGACGAGGGCCGGCCGACGGGCGGGCGGCTTCGCCGGCCGGTGCGGACGCGGGTGCGGACGGGGATGCCGGTGCCCGGTGCCGTGTCCCCGGTGGTGCCAGGCCCGTCGTACGAGGGTCGTGCCCGCGAACAGGACGAGGGCGCCGCTGGCCAGGCCCAGCCAGGCGACCACCGACGGCGCGGCGGCCGAGCCGGCGGTGACCAGGAGGCCGAGGGCGACCACGCCGAGGGTGTGGGTGACGGTGACGGACGCGGCCAGGGGCAGGACGTCCTTGAAGCGGGCCCGGTCGCCGCGGGCGGCCGCCGTCGCGGCCATGAGGGTCTTGCCGTGCCCCGGCGCGAGGGCGTGCATCGCACCGAGGCCGACGGCGAGGACCAACGCCAGCGCGGCGAAACCGAGGGTGAGGTGCTGCCGGGCGACCAGGCCGTCCAGGGCCCGCGTCCAGCGGTCCGCGCCCCGGGGCAGCACGGACGCGGCGGGCGCGTCGTCCTCCTCCTCGGCGAGCGCCGCGCCGCCGGGCCGCACCCGCAGGGAAGCGGTCGCGGTGTCGGCGGGTGAGGACAGCAACTCGGCCGGATAGCGCGTCAGTTCGTCCGACACCGACTTCCGCGGTACGTCCGCGTCGGTGAGCGCCATCCGGTCGCCGCGCGCGGTGATCTCGCGCCAGCCGGGTCCGGAGGAGGCGCCCGCGCTCCGGAAGGTGAGCGACACCGACGCGGCCTCGGGCAGCGGAGCGGTCAGCCGGCACCGTACGCGCAGGGTGTCGAGCCCGGCCTGTCCCGGCCGCAGGTCGGCCTCCGCGGCGCCGGCCGTGAGGGCGACCGTACGGCCGTCGACGGTGAGGCGGCTGCCCGCGGCGGCCGTGGCACACCGCTGTCGGGCCCACCCGGCCGGACCGAGCCGCTCGACGTCCGGCTTCGCCTGGGTCGCCGGGATCTCCGCGAGGTCCTCCACGTGATCGACGCGCAGCTGACCGGGGGCGGCCACGAGGCCGTCGTAACGGTTGACGGTGAAGTTGCCCAAGGGGTGCGCGCTCGCACTGGCGGAAGGGAACAGGGCGAGCGCGCACCCGGCCGTCAGGGCGGCCGCGCAGGAGGCGAACACGCGACGGAGCGTCACTCGGCCGCCTCCAGCGTCTTCAGGGCGGCACGGGCCTCGCGGGCCCCGAGGGACGAGAAGCCCGGGTTCAGCTCCAGGGCCGCGGTGAGGTGGGTGCGGGCGTCGTCCGGGTGGCCCGTGGCCCGTTCGATCACGCCCCGGTGATAGAGGAAGGCGGCGTTGCCGTAACCGGTGGCCGTGGCCCGCCGGGCGTAGTCGAGCGCCTCGTCGTCCTCGCCGTTGACGTGCAGGGCCCAGGCGAGGGCGTCCGCGGTGTGCACCGTCCGGCGGCGGTCCCATTCGGCGCGGGCCGCGCGCAGTGCCGCCGCCCTGTCGCCGTGGTCGGCGGCGGCGAGCGCGGTGTCCAGGTCGGCGTTGACGCCGTTGGCGCGGGCGAGCGCCGTCCAGGCGTCGACGAGCCGGTACCGGGCCCGCGCCCTCGCCGCGTCGCCCTCGCCGCCGCGCACCTCGTACAACTCGCCCAACTCGACCAGCGGGCCGGGGAGCGGGAAGCGGGCCACCACGTTCTCCAGCCCCTCGATCGCCTCCGCCTGCCGGCCGCTCGCCGCCAGGGCGCGGGCGCGGCCCTCCAGCGCCGGGAGGTAGTCCTCGTCGGCGGCGAGGGCGCGGGCGTAGTGGGTGAGGGCGGTGTCGTCGTCGCCCTGGTTCCAGGCGAGCTGGCCGAGCTGGGTGGCCACGTAGGCGATGTCGCCCGGCGTGGTCGAGGCCGCGAGCGCCCGGTCCAGGACCCGGCGGGCGGCGGGGACGTCGCCGCGCAGCTCCTGGACGTATGCGTAGCGGGTGAACACCGGTACGCCGGGACGCCGTTCGTCGGCCGTGCGGGCCGCCCGCGCCGCCTCCTCGTACCGGCCCAGCTCGACGAGCGCGTCGATGCGGGAGCACAGGGCGCGTTCGTTGTAGGGGTTCAGCTCCAGGGCCCGGTCGGCGTGGGCGAGCGCGTCGGCGAACTCGTGGCGGGCCGCGGCGAGCGCGGCACGGCCGGACAGGGCCTGGTCGTTGTCCGGGCGCAGGGCGAGGGAGCGCTTCAGCGCCTGCTCGGCCTGCGGGTAGCGGGAGGGGTCGCCCTGGGTGCGGGCCTGCTCGACGTAGGCGAGGCCGAGGGTGGCCCAGCCGCCGAAGTCCTTCGGCTGGTCGCGGAGGTGGGCCTGGAGCGAGGCGATGCCGGTGCCGAGGTCGGCGGCCGCGAGCAGACCGGGGGAGACCGCGGCGGCCGTCACCACCGGCGCGTCCCCGCCGTCCCGCACCGCGCCGAACGCGATCGCCCCCGCGGTGAGACCGACGGCCAGCATGGCGGCACAGGCCCCGAGCTGCACGGACCGCCAACGGCGCCCCGCGGCGGCGACCCGCCGAACGGCGGCGACCCGCTCGTCGGCGGGGGCGGCTGCTTCGGGGGTCCCGGTGGCCGGGGCGGTCCCGGTGGCCACGGCCACCCGGGGTTCGCCGGTCGGCTCGACGGCGTCGGCGGTCTTTGTCGCCTCCGGCCGTGCCGTCGGCGGGCCCGCCGCTTCCCCGGACGCCGTTTCCTCGGCCGGGGCGGTGGCACCGGGCCCGGAGGCCGGCCGCTCGCGCTCCGGTCCGCCGTCGTTCGTACGCGGGGGCATGCCCTCTCCTCGGTCGCCTGGGGTGAATCGTCCTGCGCTGGTGCGTGGGGGTGGCGCGGCCCGCGCCGTGGGGGACGAGTACGCGGGCCGCGCCCGTCGGTGGGGCGGGCGGGGGAGTGCAGGATTCTCCCCCGCCCGCCCGGACTAAGGGGGGCCGGGGTGCACAGGGCCTCACGTGGGGATCATGCCGGGCTCGCAGGGTCCGGCCTGATCCGAACGAAAGACCCTAGCCCCGGTACGCCCGTCGGCCGTGGCCGCCGCTCGTCCGGCGCCACCACATCAGCCCGCCGCCGATGAGCAGGATTCCGGCCGCGCCGGCGCCCGCCGAGGCGGCGATCACGGTGGTGTCCGTCCCGGACGTGGTGCCCGCGGGCCGGAGCGCGTCGCCGAGCTGGTTGCGGACGTCGTTGCCCGTGCTGACGCCCTTGGCGAGCGGGCCGCGTGACCCCTCGGTCGGCAGCGCGACGTAGGGGAAGGCCTTCTCGAAGTGCTTGTCGTTCTTGTCGACCGCGTCACCCAGGTCGTTCTTGGCGCCCAGCAGTTCGCCCTCGACGACCTGGAGCGAGGCGTCGATCACGTCGTCGGTGAGCCGGCGCCCGTTGGGGAAGCCCGCGTTGTCGCCGTCCAGCACGCCGAGCCGCTTGGGGGAGGCCGTCGGCTTGATGGAGGTGTTGAGGCGCAGCTCCTCCGAAGGCGTCACGTGCGGAGGTTGGTTGAGTCCCTTCACACCCTTGAGGAACACGTCCACCAGGTCGTTGCGCGGCTCGGCGGGTGCCTTGATCTTGTAGATCGCCTCGATGAGCTTCGGCAGCTCCGGGTGGGTGACGTTCTTCAGGAACTGCGCGTCGTCCTTCGGCTCGGACGCGTTGAACCTGTCCTTGTCCTTGATGGGGTTGACGACCTCGTTGACCAGCGGGTTGCCCAGCCGGGACACCTGGGACCAGTAGCCCTGCGCGTTGCGGCGCTGGGTGGTCGACCAGATGCCCACGACCGGCTGGTGCTCGGACTCGGCGATCAGGTCCGTCGGCACCTGGAGGGCGATCGAGTTGACGTTGTAGCCCTTGAGCGTGTCGTTGCCGACCTCGGAGAGGTTCCCGCCGTACAGCAGGTCGAAGACGCGCAGGTCGAGGAAGAACGGGTCGTCGGCCTGGCCGGCGAAGGTCTGCGCGCCGTTGGGGAGCTTGTGGACCGCCTGCTTGCGCAGCTTGGCGTAGTCCGGCATCGAGGCCTTGCCGACGTCCGACGGCGCCACCGGCACGTCGTCCGCGAGCTTCGTCGTGTGGACCTCCTTCCCCTTCTTCAGCTTGACCAGTTCGAGGTCGTACGTCTGAGTCACGTTCAGGTCGGGGTCGTCCAGACTCTCGACCGCCCCGGTGTTGTACAGGAACGTCTTCTTGTTCTTCACGTGCGTCTTGAAGGTGTAGCGGAAGAGCAACTCGCCCTGTGCGTCACCGTTGTTGTCGATGTGGAGGTCGTACTGGGCGTCCTCCGCGAACGGGAAGAAGTTCGGGCCGCCGGCCGGCTCCTCGAACGGGATCCAGTTCGCGACGATCGTCGTGGTGTCCGGTTTGTCCGGGCTCACGAAGGCGTACACGTCGGTGTTGTCGTACTGCGGGGTGCCCGAGATGAGCGGGGCCTCCCGGTGGCTGGAGGCGGCCGCCTCCCCGGGTGCCAGCGTGGCGACGCCGGCGGCCGCGAGACCCCCGGCGGCCAGTGCCCCGCATATGAGGGTCGCGACGCCCCTGCGTCCGGATCCGCTCCTGGAGATAGCTGTCATGCCGTCCGTCCTCAGTGCCAACTTGCCTGACGGACAGTGATACGGAATGGGGACGCCGGCTGGATTGGTCGGAATCCAAAAACTTTTTCTTTCCTGCTCACCCGCGTTTTCGCTCCTGGAATCCGTACCCCTGCCGGAGGTGTGTGCGTTGCGAGTGCCTGGTATGACGGGACGGCCGGGATGCGGCCGCGGGGAGGGGGACCGGATGGAGGCGGACGAGCTGCTGGTGCTCGTCGCGGGAGGCGACCAGAACGCATTCGAACGGCTCTACGCCATCGTGTCCGGGCCGGTGTTCGGACTCGTGCGGCGCGTCGTGCGGGACCCGGCGCAGTCGGAGGAGGTCTCCCAGGAGGTGCTGCTCGAACTCTGGCGCTCCGCCGCCAGGTTCGACCCCCGGCGCGGCAGTGCGCTGTCGTGGATCCTCACTCTCGCCCACCGCCGCGCCGTCGACCGGGTGCGCAGCGCCCGCGCGGCCGGCGAGCGCGAGCAGCGCGAGGCGCAGCGCGCCCACCACCCCGCCTTCGACCAGGTCACCGAGGAGGTGGAGGCCGGTCTGGAGCGGGAGTGGGTACGCCGCTGCCTCGACCGGCTGACGGCCCTGCAGCGCCAGTCCGTCACCCTCGCCTACTACGACGGCTACACCTACCGCGAAGTCGCCGAGCGGCTCTCGCTGCCGCTGGGCACGGTCAAGACCCGGATGCGCGACGGACTCACGCGGCTGCGCCACTGCCTGGGAGGTGCCGCATGAGCGTCCTCGACTTCCTCCGCCGCGAGGACCTGCACTCGCTGGCGGCGCCCTACGCCCTCGACGCCCTCGAATCCGGCGAGCGGCGCCGCTTCGAGAAACACCTGAGCGGCTGCGACCGCTGCGCCGCCGAGGTGCGCGCCCTGTCCGAGGACGCCGTCCGGCTGGCCTGGTCGACGGCCGCGCAGCCCCCGGCCGCGATGCGGGACCGGGTCCTGGCCGCCGTACGGACGACGCCGCAGGAGCCCGCGCGTGAGCCGTCGCGGGAGCGCGCGCCCCAACTGCCGCCGCACGTCTGGGGCATGCGGCCGCCGCCCGGACGCTCCCGTGCGCCCCGGGCGCGCCGCCCGCTGTTCGTGCCGTTCGCCACCGCGACGGCCGCCGCCGCGCTCGTCGTCGCCTCCCTCTTCGCGGTCCAGGCCGGTCGCACCCAGGACCAGCTCGACGCCGAGCGGGCCCGGGCACGTGAGATCGCCCACGTTCTCGCCGCTCCGGACGCCCGTGCGAGCACCGGCGAGGACGCGCGGGGCGGCACGATCGGAGTGATCGCCTCCGCTTCGGCGGGCGAGGCGGTCGTCACGTTGAGCGGACGCGACGGGCTGCCCGGCGGGCGGGTGCACCAGCTCTGGGTCATGCGCCCCGGTGCGCAACCGCGCTCCCTCGGCCTCTTCGAGGGTGACACGCCTCTGGTCGCCACCGGGCTCGAGCCCTCGTCGACGTCACTCGCCGTGACCGTCGAGCCCGACGGGGGATCACCACGGCCCACTACGCAGCCGGTTGTCCAACTCACCCTGAAATCGGTCGGATTCGGAGAGTAATGGCGGAGGGGTCGTCAACCCCCTTACGGGGAAGGTGATTCCTGGGGCCGCGATACACGTGTGCCTCGCCGGGACGATAGGGTTACCCTGCCCGGGCCGGGTGGACTCGTACGGGTGGGGAGTGACATGGAACAGATAACGATGCGCAGCAGGGCGAGGGTCCCTGCGATCACCTGCGGGAGCAACGCGACCAGTTCGCGTCTCGACCGCCATCTCTCGGTGCTGGCGGGCCCCGCCATACCGCAGCGGGAGACGGTCGAGGCGACCTCCCTCATGCGGGAACTGACGTCGCGCGCGCCCGCCCACCGCAGTCCGAGGGGCGCCCGGATCAGCGGGGTCTCGCTGTTCGCGCCGCTGCGCCGACTGCGCCGTTCGCTGTTCGGCAGCAACAACAAGCACTGAGGCCCGCGCTCAGGAGGCCACACCGTCCCGGCGCAGCGCTGCGATCTCCTCGTCCGTCATCCCCACGGCACGCAGCACGGCTTCGGTGTGCTCCCCGAGCGCGGGCACAGGCCCCATCCGCGCCTCCACTCCACCCGGCAGTGTGATCGGAGGCAGCAGCGCCCGCAACGGCCCGACCGGCGAGTCCACCTCCCGCCACCGCCCCCGGGCCGCCAGCTGCGGATGCCCGGCCACCTCGTGCAGATCCCGCAGCCGCGCGCACGCGATGCCCGCGGCCTCCAGGCGCGCCAGCGCCTCGTCGGCGTCCAGCGCGCCCAGCGCCCCCGCCACCAGCGCGTCGGTGCGCTCCCGGTGCGCGACCCGCGCCGCGTTCGTCGCGTACGCCGGGTCACTCCCCAACTCCGGTCGCTCCAGCACCAGCTCCGCCAGTCGGCGCCACTCCCGGTCGTTCTGCACCGACAGCAGCACCCGCCCGCCGTCGGCCGTCGGATAGGCGTCATAGGGCGCGATCACGGCGTGCGCGAGGCCGGTGCGCGCGGGGGCCGTGCCGCCGTGCATCGCGTGGTGCAGCGGATGTCCCATCCACTCGGCGAGCGCCTCCAGCATCGACACCTCCACCGGCCCGCCCCGCCCGGTCGTCCCGCGCCGCACCAGCGCCGCCAGCACGCCCGAGAAGGCGTACATGGCCGCCGCGATGTCCGCCGCCGGGATGCCCGCCTTCACCGGCTGCGCGGGCGTCCCCGTCACCGACACCAGCCCCGCCTCGCACTGCACGAGCATGTCGTACGCCCTTTTGTTCGCGTACGGCCCCGACGCGCCGTACCCGGAGATGTCGACCGCGACCAGGCGCGGGTGCGCGGCGCACAGGGTGGCGGCGTCCAGGCCGAGCCGGGCCGCCGCGCCCTGCGCGAGGTTCTGCACGAACACGTCCGCGCCCGCGACCAGCCGGCGTACGACGTCCAGGCCGCGCGGGTCCTTCAGGTCCAGCGCGATGGACTCCTTGCCGCGGTTGCACCACACGAAGTGCGAGGCGAGGCCGCGGGCGGCGGTGTCGTAGCCGCGCGCGAAGTCGCCGCCGTCGATCCGCTCGACCTTGATCACCCGGGCGCCGAGGTCGGCGAGCTGCCGGGTGGCGAACGGGGCCGCGACGGCCTGCTCGACGGCGACGACGGTGAGGCCCTCCAGGGGCAGAGGCAGAGGCTGCTGGTCCATGAGGTGGATCATGTCCCGGGCGGCCCCGGTCTGTCATGGCCGCGCGTACCGCCGCACGGCGAGCGGCGCGAACACCGCGATCAGCAGCCCGCACCAGGCCAGTGACCCGGCGACCGGATGCGCCACCGGCCAGGCGGAACCCTCGGGGACCGGCGCGTTCCCGAACAGGTCCCGCAGCGCCGTCGTCACCGCGCTGATCGGGTTCCACTCGGCGAGCGCGCGCAGCCAGCCCGGCAGGTCGCCGGTCGGGATGTAGGCGTTGGACAGCAGGGGCAGCACGAAGGTCGCGCTGCCGAGCTGACCGGCCGCCTCCTCGCTGCGGGACAGCAGCCCGAGGAAGACGCCCGCCCAGGCGCAGGCGAACCGGAACAGCAGGAGCAGCGCCACCGCGCCGGTCGCGGCGAGCGCCGAACCCTCGACGCGCCAGCCCACGGCGAGCCCGACCAGCAGGAACGGCACGGTCCCCGCCGCCGTGACGACGAGATCGGCCACCGCCTGCCCCAGCGGCACCGCGGCCCGGCTCACCGGAAGCGTGCGCAGTCGGTCCGTCACGCCCCGGTGGACGTCCTGAGCCGCCTGGAACATGCCGGTCATGATCCCGTTGGCGGCGGTCGCCACCAGCAGGCCCGGCACGAGGAAGGAGCGGTACTCGGCACCCGGCATCGCCAGCGCGCTGCCGAAGACGTAGCCGAAGAAGAGCAGCATGGTGATCGGCATGGTCTGGGTGAGGATCACCAGCGCCGGGTTGTTGCGGACGCGCAGCAGCTGGCGGCCCAGCATGGCCGTGCCGTCGAGGACGAGGGCGCTCATGCGGCGGTCTCCTCGCCGTCGGCTCCGGCGGGGCGGTCGCCGGACCGACGGTCGACGATCGGGCGTTCGCCACCGGCGGGGTCCTCCGTGAGCCGTTCGCCACCGGCGCGGCCGTCCGCGGGTCGGCCGTTCGTGCGCCCGGAGGTCGTGAGCCGGCCGTCCGTGAGTCGCAGGAACACCTCGTCGAGGGTGGGCGGCCGGAGCGTGACGTCGAGCAACGGCACGCCCGCCGCGTCGAGTTCGCGGACCAGCCGGGGCAGGGTGAGCGTGCTGTCGCGGGTGACCGCGCCGACGGCGGCCCGCGCGTGGTCGAACGACGGCTCGCCGCCCGTGAGGCGGTCCAGGACGCCCGCCGCCCTCGGCAGGACGGCCGGGTCCGCGACGACGGCCTCCGCGTACGAGCCGATCAGCGCCTTGAGGCGTTGCGGCGAGCCGGTCTGCGCGACGCGACCCCGGTCGAGCAGCGCGATGTCGTCGGCGAGCCGGTCGGCCTCCTCCAGGTACTGGGTGGTCAGCACGACCGCCGTGCCCTCGTCGCGCAGCTCGCGGACGGCGGTCCACACCTCGTCCCGGCCGGCCGGGTCGAGGCCGGTGGTCGGCTCGTCGAGGAACAGCACCCGCGGCCGGCGGACCAGGCTCGCCGCGAGGTCCAGGCGCCGCCGCATCCCGCCCGAGTAACCCGACGCGGCACGGTCGGCGGCCTCCGTCAGGCCGAAGCGCTCCAGCAGCGCGTCGACGCGCCCGGCGGGCCCGCGCACCCGGTGCAGCCGGGCGAACAGCCGCAGGTTCTGCCGGCCGGTGAGGTCGCCGTCGACCGTCGTGTCCTGTCCGGTGACGCCGATGACGCGCCGGACGGCCGCCGCCTCGCGGACGAGGTCGTGCCCCGCGATCCGGGCCGACCCGCCGTCCGGTCGCAGCAGCGTCGTCAGCAGGCGTACGGCGGTCGTCTTGCCCGCCCCGTTGGGCCCGAGGATCCCGCAGACCGTGCCCTGCGGGACGGCGAGGTCCAGGCCCCGCAGGGCACGCACCGCCCCGAAACGCTTCTCCAGACTCTCACTAAGTACACCGTACGTAGTAGTCATGGGGTGACCATAGCGCACTACGTACGGTGTACGTAACTACGATGGTGGCCGAGGTGATGACCGATGGCGGGCCGAGCGGCCGTACCCGAAGTGATCTGGGCCCGTCCCGAGCGGACGGGCCGGGGGCCGAAGCCCGCGTACACGCGTGCCGACATCGCGGCGGCGGCCGTGCGGATCGCCGACGCGGAGGGGCTCGACGCGGTGTCCATGCGGCACGTCGCCGCCGAGCTGGGCTGCGGCACCATGTCGCTGTACAACTACGTCCCCCGCAAGGAGGACCTGTACGAGCTGATGGTCGACGCGGTCGGCGGCGAGCACGAGCTGTGGGAGCCGGGCGGGGACTGGCGGGCCGACATGCTGAGGGTGGCGAGGCAGACCCGCGAGCTGATGCACCGGCATCCGTGGCTGCCCCGGCTGATGTCGCCGGTCTACGGGTTCAGCCCGAACGCGCTGCGGTACCTGGAGCACTGCCTGGCCTGCCTGGACCCGCTGGACATGACGTACGGCATGAAGATGCAGCTCGTCGGCATGCTCAACGGGGTCGTGACGATGTACGTCTCCAACGAGCTGGCCACCGCCGAGCGGACGCGGTCGCTGCCGTGGTCGGAGGAGCAGGAGAACGCGGCGCGGATCGGCTACCTGGGGAGCCAGGTCGCCACCGGGGCCTACCCGCGGATGGCCGCGGCCTTCTCCGAGGATCCCGGGCCGATCGACCTGGAGGCCGTGTTCGGGTTCGCGGTGGAGCGGGTGCTGGACGCCTTCGCGCCCAGGCCGTGAACACGCCCTAGAGGAGCGCCAACTGGCCCTCCGGGCCCTCCTCGTCCAGGGTCAGGACCGAGGCGGGGCGGCGGGCCCGGTGCGGTACCGGCAGCACGCCCGCCGCGCGCAGGTCCGACGCCGTGACGTCGTCCGCCACCTGCAACTCCGCCCGCTGGGGGAGGAGTTCCGCCAGCAGGGTCAGCACCGTGATGAGTTCCAGGAGTTCCGAGGTCCAGGACTGGGGCCAGGTGCGCGGGCGGAGAGCGGAGAGGGTGCCGGCCTCGCCGGGTGCCGTGCGGACCGCGAACCACTGCTCCAGGACCCGGACGCCGCCCGCCTCGAAGTCCCAGGCCTGCGGGGGGACCGGGGAGATGCGCCCCTCGTCGAGGTGGAGGGCCTCCTCGCCGGGGTCGTAGCGGACGGTCAGGGGCAGGGCGGGGAGCGGGGCGCGGACGTAGGGGCGGCGGCCGCCGGGCAGCTTGGGGCGCTCGCCGTCGCGGCGCAGGAGCCGCAGCAGGCGGTGGCCCAGCGCGACGCCACGGGACCAGGGTCCGGGGTCCCGGGTGAGCGGGACCGTGAGGTCGGGACGGACGGTGGCGAGGGTCCAGGCGAGGAAGTCCAGCGGGTCGAGGGAGTGGCCGAGGTGGTCCAGCAGGCCCGGCGCGAGGTTGGGTTCCCCGCCGCCGGGGCGGCGGTACAGCGGGCGGATCCGGCCGGCGCGGAGCATCGGGAAGCGGGAGGTCGCCAGGAGGTGCGGGGCCCCGGCCGACTCCACCACGAAGACCTGGTGGGCGTCCGCCACCCGCCACAGCTCGGGGCGGGCCGCGTCGATCAGCCGGTGGTCGGGGATGAGCCACTGCTCGTCGAAGGGGGCGGCCAGGACCCGGACCGGCTCGGGGCAGGGACCGGTGGCGCGGATCAGTCTGCCGGTGCCGGCGGGCCCGCCGGGCAGCTGGGCGACCGCGGTGTGCGCGGTGCGCGAGCGGGTCGGCTGGAAGAGGGCCTCGCGGTGCGCTCCCTCCGCCGTCAGGAGGCGGTCCCAACGGGCCCGCAGGGAAGCCGGATCGGGGGCCGTCGGCCACCCCCGGCCGAGCCGCGGCGGTGCGACCGACCACGGCATGAGGTCCGCCAGCGGCGGAGCTTCGGCGCGCGTCACGCGTGGCATCGTACGACGTGCTCAGTGCGCGTCGAGGGTGACCGTGAAGGAGAAGCGGTCGCCGCGGTAGTGGATGACGGCCACGTCCAGCGGGCGGCCGCCGCTGTCGTAGGTGACGCCCGTGTAGTGCAGGATCGGGCTGAGCAGCGGTACCCGCAGCAGCCGGGCGGTCTCCGGGTCCGCCAGGCGGGCCTCGACCGTGTCGGTGATCCGGCTGATGTCCGCGCCCACCACGTCCCGCAGCACCTTGGTCATCGGCCACCGCACCAGGTCCTCCGGGTCGATCACCGCGGCGAGTTCCGGACGGACGTAGTTGCGGGCGTGGTTGGTCGGCTCGCCCGTCTTCTCGTCGCCGCGCAGCCGGTGGTACGCCGCCACCTCCGCCAGGTCCGGGAAGTACTCGGCGACGTCCGCCGGGACCGGCGTCCCGCCGTGCGAGAGCAGCTCCGTCACCATGCCCGACTGCTGGGCCACGATCGCGTCGACCGAGCCCAGCAGCCGCACCGGGGCGCCCCGCTGGGCCGTCGGCTCGATGAACGTGCCGCGGCGGCGGTGCCGGGTGATCAGCCCTTCGTCCTCCAGCTCCTTGAGCGCCTGCCGCATGGTCAGCACGCTCACCCCGTAGTGCCCCGCCAACTGCTCCTCGGTGGGCAGCCGCAGGGGGTCCGCGGCCGAGCGGCCGAGTATCGAGGCGCGCAGCGACTGCGACACCTGGTACCAGAGCGGCAGCTTGCGGTTCAGGACGATCGAGTCCGGCGCGAAGGAGGTCACGGGGCCATCCGTACCTGGCGGGAATCCTCAGTGCAAGGGGCGGAAGTGGCGTTCGAGGCCCGACCACACGTCGTCGTAGCCCTGTTGCAGATGGTCCGCGCCGGCCGCCTGCGGGGTGAGGGCGAGCGGCCACCGCGTCTCGAACATGAACGCCAGCCCGTCGTCGACCCTGTGCGGCACCAGGTCGGCCGCGCTGGCCCGGTCGAACGTCTCCCGGTCCGGGCCGTGCGCCGACATCATGTTGTGCAGCGAGCCGCCGCCCGGCACGAAGCCTTCCGCCTTGGCGTCGTAGGCCCCCTCGATCAGGCCCATGTACTCGCTCATCACGTTCCGGTGGAAGTACGGCGGCCGGAAGGTGTCCTCGCCCACCAGCCAGCGCGGCGCGAAGACCACGAAGTCCACGCCCGCCAGGCCGGGGGTGTCGGACGGGGACGTCAGCACCGTGAAGATCGACGGATCCGGGTGGTCGTACGAGATCGTGCCGATGACGTTGAAGCGGCGCAGGTCGTAGACGTACGGGACGTGGTTGCCGTGCCAGGCGACGACGTCGAGGGGCGAGTGGTCGTAGGTGGCCGTCCAGAGGTTGCCGCAGTACTTGTTGACCACCTCCACCGGACCCTCGACGTCCTCGTACGCGGCGACGGGTGCGCGGAAGTCGCGCGGGTTGGCCAGGCCGTTGGCGCCGATGGGGCCGAGGTCGGGGAGGCGGAACGGGGCGCCGTAGTTCTCGCACACGTAACCGCGGGCCGTGCCGTCGAGCGGTTCCACCCGGAAGCGGACCCCGCGCGGGATCAGCGCGATGTGCCCCGGCTCGGCGTGCAGCAGACCGAACTCGGTGCGCAGCAGCAGGCCGCCGCGCTCCGGCACGATCAGCAGCTCGCCGTCGGCGTCGCTGAACACCCGGTCCATGGGGGCGTCGGCGTGGTAGAGGTGCACGGCCATGCCGGCGCGCTGGGCGGCGTCGCCGTTGCCGCCCAGGGTCCACAGGCCCCCGAGGAAGTCCGTCCCCGGCGCGGGGTCGGGGAGGGGGTTCCAGCGCAGCCGGTTCGGGTCCGGGACCGTGTCCGTGAAGGGGGCGGTGCGCAGATCGCCGTTGTCCGCGCGAGTGAACGCCGGATGCGCCGCCGAGGGGCGGATCCGGTACAGCCACGAGCGGCGGTTGTCGGCGCGCGGCTCGGTGAAGGCGGAGCCGCTGAGCTGCTCCGCGTACAGCCCCAGGGGCGCGCGCTGCGGGGAGTTGCGGCCCTCGGGCAGGGCGCCGGGCACGGCCTCGGAGGCGTGCTCGTTGCCGAATCCCGTGAGGTACGTCAGCCCCTCTGCCGTCTTGCGTGCGTCCCCGCTGTTCATGCGTGCTCCCTCGACCGCCGATTCCTCTGTATCACCGTAGGATTGCGGTTTCCCGGACGCAAGGGGTGCGCGGGTCCTCCTCCCGGAGGACGATCACAGGTGGCGAGAACCAGACCCCGGGGGGATCCCTGTGTCGTACCCGTGTTCTACGCTCCCGGGCATGTCGTGGACGCGTGGAATCCTGCCCGCGCTCGCGGTCTGTGTCCTGTTGGTGACCGGATCCGCGGGCTGCGGCACCAGTGGCGCGCCCGCGCCGGCCGGGCGGGAGAGCACGCTCTCGCCCTCGCCCGTCGGCAAGGTGCTCGACGACACGGACGACGACGGGCGGCACTACCGGGAGATCGGCGGGAAGGGCGCGCCGCAGGTCGGTCTCGAGGTGGAACCCGACGCGGAAGGTGGCTGGGACGTGCGCCTGAAGCTGCGCGACTTCCGCCTGTCGCCGTCCGGCGCGAAGGCGGCGGTCGGCGGTCGCGGCATCGCCCGGCTCTTCGTGGACGGCTCGCCCTTCGCCGACCTGCGCGACCCCTCCTACCGCATCCCCGAGGGCTACCTCGCGCACGGCACCCACCAGGTCACCGCACGGCTGTACGCCGACGACGGCACGGTGTGGGCGGTCGACGGGAAGCCGGTGGAGAGCACGGCGGACATCACGGCCTCGGAGTCGGAGCCGGAAACGGACGCGGACGCGGACACGGAGCCTGAGCCGGACACCGACTCCGGACCGGGTGCCGCGGACGACGCGGGCACGTCGTCCCCCGCCGCGTCGAGTGCACCGGGCACCTTTCTCCCTAGCGAGGGGCGAGGTTCACCGGACCGCGGCGGAAAGGCATCATGAAGCCCGTGCCCCACGCGACATCGCTCCGTCGCGCGCCCGTGCAGCGGCGCAGCGCCGAACGGCTGACCAGAATCCTCGACGCCTGCGCCGACCTCCTGGACGAGGTCGGCTACGACGCGCTGAGCACCCGCGCCGTCGCCCAGCGGGCCGGCGTCCCCATCGGGTCGGTCTACCGCTTCTTCGGCAACAAGAAGCAGATGGCCGACGCGCTGGCCCAGCGCAACCTGGAGCGGTACGCCGAGCGTGTCACCGAGCGGCTGCGGGGCGCCCGGCAGGGGGACTGGCGGGCCGCGATGGACGCCGTCCTCGACGAGTACCTGGCCATGAAGCGCACCGCGCCCGGCTTCTCGCTCGTGGACTTCGGCAACCAGATCCCGGTCGGCTCGCGCGCCGAACCCAACCACCGCGTCGCCGACCGCCTCACCGACCTGCTCTCCGACCACCTCGGCCGCACCTCCGACGAAGATCTGCGCCGCACCTTCCTGGTCGCCGTGGAGACCGCCGACACCCTCGTCCACCTGGCCTTCCGGGTGGCGCCCGAAGGCGACCCGAAGGTCATCGAGGAGACGCGGGAGCTGCTGCGGGCGTACCTGGGGCGCGTGCTGGACTGACGCGTCCGCCGGATCCCGCGGGCCAGGGCCTCCCCAGCATGCATACCGGTCGGTATGCTCGACGGACGAGAGCGCCACAGCCGCCGCCTTCCCAGGAGGACCCGTGTCCCGCACCGCCCTGCGAATCTGTCCCCTGTGCGAGGCCACCTGCGGGCTGACCCTGACCATCGAGGGAACCCGGGTCACCGGTGCCCGCGGCGACCGCGAAGACGTCTTCAGCAACGGGTTCATCTGCCCCAAGGGCGCCTCCTTCGGCGCCGTCGACGGCGACCCCGACCGGCTGCGCACCCCCCTCGTCCGCCGGGACGGCGAGCTGCGCGAGGCCACCTGGGCGGAGGCCTTCGACACCGTCGCCGCCGGGATCCGCCCGCTCGTCGAGCGCCACGGCCCGCACGCGGTCGCCGTCGTCCTCGGCAACCCCAACGTGCACACCGTGGCCGGCGCGCTCTACCCCCCGGTGCTGCTCGCCGGGCTCGGCACCCGCAGCCTCTTCACCGCCTCCACGGTCGACCAGATGCCCAAGCACGTCTCCAGCGGACTCCTCTTCGGCGACGCCAACGCCATCCCGGTGCCCGACCTGGACCACACCGACCACCTGCTCCTGATCGGGGCCAACCCTCTGGAGTCCAACGGGAGTCTGTGCACCGCCCCCGACTTCCCCGGCAGGCTCAAGGCGCTCAGGGCCCGCGGCGGCACCCTCACCGTCATCGACCCCCGCCGCACCCGCACCGCGCGGCTCGCCGACCGGCACGTCGCGATCCGGCCCGGCGCCGACGCCCTGCTGCTCGCGGCGATGGCGCACGTGCTGTTCGAGGAAGGGCTCGTGCGGCTCGGCGAGTTGAGCGCCCAGGTGCAGGGACTCGACGAACTCCGCGACGCCGTCGGCGACTTCACCCCGGAGGCGGTCGCGGCCGCCTGCGACGTGGACGCCGCGCTCGTGCGCACCCTCGCCCGGGAACTCGCCGCCGCCCCCACCGCCGCCGTCTACGGCCGCATCGGCAGCTGCACCGTCCCGTACGGCACCCTCGCGAGCTGGCTCGTCGACGTCCTCAACATCCTCACCGGCAACCTCGACCGGCCCGGCGGTGCCCTCTTCCCGCAGGCCGCCACGGACCGGACGCCCCGGCCCGCCGGTCCCGGCCGGGGCTTCGCGCTCGGGCGCTGGCACTCCCGCGTGAGCCGGCACCCCGAGGCCAAGGGCGAACTGCCGCTCTCCGCGCTCGCCGAGGAGATCGACACCGCGACGGACGAGGGCGCCCCGGTCCGGGCGCTGATCGCCGTGGCCGCCAACCCGGTGCTCTCCGCACCCGACGGCGACCGGCTGGACAAGGCGCTCGACTCGCTCGACTTCATGGTCAGCGTGGACCCGTACCTCAACGAGACCTCGCGCCACGCCGACGTCGTCCTGCCGCCGCCCCCGCCGTCCCAGAGCCCCCACCACGACTTCGCCTTCAACACCCTCGCCGTCCGCAACCAGGTCCGCTACACCCGCCCCGCCGTCCCGCTGGAGCCGGGCCGGATGGCCGAGACCGAGATCCTGGCCCGGCTGACCCTGGCCGTCACCGGGATGCACGGCGCCGACCCCCGCGCCGTCGACGACCTGGTCATCGGCCAGACCCTCGGCAAGGCGGTCGAGGACCCGCACTCACCCGTGCACGGCCGCGACCCCGAGGACCTCGCGGCACGGCTCGCCGGCGACAGCGGCCCCGAACGCCGGCTCGACATGATGCTGCGCCTCGGCCCCTACGGCGACGGCTTCGGCGCCCGGCCCGACGGGCTGTGCCTGGAGCGGCTCCTCGACCGTCCGCACGGCATCGACCTCGGGCCGCTGCGGCCGCGCCTGCCGCAGCCGCTGAAGACCCGCAGCGGGAAGATCGAGCTGCTGCCCCGGCCGATCGCCGACGATCTCCCGCGGCTGCGGCGGGCGGCGGACGAGCCCCCCGCCGGGCTCGTCCTCGTCGGACGCCGGCACCTGAGGTCCAACAACAGCTGGATGCACAACGTCCCCGCCCTCACCGGCGGCAGCAACCGCTGCACCGTCCAGGTCCACCCCGAGGACGCCGAGCGGCTCGGGCTGCGCGACGGGGAGCCGGTGCGGGTCAAGGGCGCCGGGGGAGAGGTGACCGTGCCCGCCGAGGTGACCGACGGGGTGCGCCGGGGCGTCGTCAGCATCCCGCACGGCTGGGGCCACGACCGCCCGGGCACCCGGCTCGGCCACGCCTCCGCCGACCCCGGAGTCAACGTCAACCAGCTCCTCGACGGCAGCCTGCTCGACCCGCTGTCCGGCAACGCCGTCCTCAACGGCGTGCCCGTCGAACTCACCCCCACCGGCTGACCTGGAGTTTTGCGCTTATTGCTCGCACGTCAACGTCTTGTTAACACCGTTTGAACGGTCCTAACGTCAACGCACCGCCGACCCCCAGGTGGGATGTTCAAGGGCGAACGTTAGGTATCCATTCATGCTGACCATCCTCGGCTTCGCCATGATCGCGACCTTCCTGGTCCTGATCATGCTGAAGAAGATGTCGCCGATCGCGGCGCTCGTCCTGATCCCGGCACTGTTCTGTGTCTTCGTCGGGAAGGGCGCCAAGCTCGGGGACTACGTCCTCGACGGCGTCTCCAGCCTCGCCCCCACCGCGGCGATGCTCATGTTCGCGATCGTCTACTTCGGTGTGATGATCGACGTCGGTCTGTTCGACCCGATCGTGCGGGCCATCCTGAAGTTCTGCAAGGCCGACCCGCTGCGCATCGTCGTCGGCACGGCGCTCCTCGCCGCGATCGTCTCGCTCGACGGCGACGGCTCCACCACCTTCATGATCACCGTCTCGGCGATGTACCCGCTGTACAAGCGCCTGAAGATGAGCCTGGTCGTGATGACCGGTGTCGCCGCGATGGCCAACGGCGTGATGAACACGCTGCCCTGGGGCGGCCCGACCGCCCGCGCCGCCACCGCCCTGAAGCTCGACGCCGGCGACATCTTCGTCCCGATGATCCCGGCCCTGGCCGTCGGTCTCCTGGGCGTCTTCGCCCTCTCCTACGTCCTCGGCCGCCGCGAGCGCAAGCGGCTCGGCGTGCTGACGCTGGACGAGGTCCTGGTGGAGGAGACCGAGACGGAGACCGAGACGGTGCTCGTGGGCGCCGGTACCGGTACCGGCCGGAAGGCCGCCCCCGTGGGCGGTTCGGGTTCCGGCACCGACACCGACGCCGACGCGGGTGCCGACGCCGACGAGCCCGAGGAGGACGAACGCCTCGCCGGACTCGACCCGAACCGCGCCACCCTGCGTCCCAAGCTGTACTGGTTCAACGCGCTCCTCACGGTCACGCTGCTCACCGCCATGATCATGGAGTGGCTGCCGATCCCGGTGCTGTTCCTGCTCGGCGCCGCGCTCGCGCTCACCGTCAACTTCCCGCACATGCCCGACCAGAAGGCCCGCCTCGGCGCGCACGCCGAGAACGTCCTCAACGTCGCCGGCATGGTCTTCGCCGCCGCCGTCTTCACCGGCGTCCTCACCGGCACCGGCATGGTCGACCACATGGCCACCTGGCTGGTGGACAACATCCCCGACGGCATGGGCCCGCACATGGCCTTCGTCACCGGCGTCCTGAGCATCCCGCTCACCTACTTCATGTCGAACGACGGCTTCTACTTCGGCGTCCTGCCCGTCCTCGCCGAGGCCGGCCAGGCCCACGGGGTCTCCTCGCTGGAGATCGCCCGCGCCTCCCTGGTGGGCCAGCCCCTGCACATGTCGAGCCCGCTCGTCCCGGCCGTCTACGTCCTCGTCGGCATGGCCAAGGTCGAGTTCGGCGACCACACGCGGTTCGTCGTGAAGTGGGCGGCCCTGACCAGCCTGGTGATCCTCGCGGCGGGAATGCTGTTCGGGATCATCTGACCCGCGCTCCCGGCCCGTACGGCCCGATCCGATCACCTCAGGTCCCACCGACCTGAGGTGATCCCTTCGGGCCCCACCGACCCGATCCGTCTCACGCTCGTTCCGATTCCGACTCCGACTCCGACCCCGACCGCCAGGGAGGAAACACTCATGGGGCCCGGTGGGAACCGCGGCTGGCTGCTCCGCCTCGTCATCGCCTTCGGCTTCGCGCAGGGGGCGGTGTCGATGGCCCGGCCCGCCGTCTCCTACCGGGCCCTCGCGCTGGGCGCGGACGAACGGGCGGTCGGCGTCATCGCCGGTGTGTATGCCCTCCTTCCGCTCTTCGCCGCCGTCCCGCTGGGGCGCCGTACCGACCACGGCCGGTGTGCGCCCCTGCTGCCCCTCGGCGTGGTCCTGACAGCCGGCGGCTGCGCGCTGAGCGGCATCGCCGGCTCCCTGTGGGCGATGGCCCTGTGGAGCGGCGTCATGGGACTCGGCCACCTCTGCTTCGTCATCGGCGCCCAGTCGCTCGTCGCCCGCCAGTCGGCACCGCACGAACAGGACCGCAACTTCGGCCACTTCACGATCGGCGCCTCGCTCGGCCAGCTGGTCGGCCCGATCGCCGCGGGCGCCCTGATCGGCGGCTCCGACATGGCCGGCACCAGCGCGCTGGCCCTCCTCGTCGCCGGAGCCGGTGCCGCGGTCGCGTTCACCTCGCTGTGGCGCATCGAGCACCCGGGCACCTCCGACACGTCGCGTACGCCGAAGGGCGACCGCGTCCCCGTGGTCCGCATCCTGCGCACCCGCGGCGTGCCCGCGGGCATCCTCGTCAGCCTCTCGGTGCTGTCCGCGACCGACATCCTCACCGCCTACCTGCCGGTGGTCGGCGAGCACCGGGGCATCGCACCGTCGGTGATCGGCCTGCTGCTCAGCCTGCGGGCCGCCGCCACCATCGCCTGCCGCCTGGTCCTCACGCCCCTGTTGCGACTGCTCGGGCGGACCGTGCTGCTCACGGTGACCTGCCTGCTGGCGGCCCTGCTGTGCGCCGGGGTCGCGCTGCCGGTGCCGGTGTGGGCGCTGGCCGTGATGCTCGCGGCGCTCGGCTTCTGCCTCGGGGTCGGGCAGCCCCTGTCCATGACGACCGTCGTCCAGGCCGCGCCCGACGGCGCCCGCTCCACCGCCCTCGCGCTCCGGTTGACCGGCAACCGCCTCGGCCAGGTCGCCGCGCCGGCCGCCGCGGGTCTGATCGCCGGGGTGGCGGGTGCGGCGGCGCCGTTCGTGATGCTGGGCGGGCTGTTGCTGCTCTCGTCGGGGGTGGCGCTGCGCTCGCAGGAGCGGGGCGGGGCGCGGGCGGCGGACGGTGAGGACATTGCCGGTGCCGGAGGCGGAGGCGGGGCTGGAGGTGAAGCCGGAGGCGGAGGCGGGGCTGGAGGTGAAGCCGGTGCCGGGGGCCGGGGCGGAGTGCGGCGCACCGGTTCCTCGTTGGGCCGTAAGAGCGATATCTGAGGCGCGGCGCGCGGTGCTTCCGTGATCGGCCGACCGGTATGTGACATCTAGTCAGATGCAAGCCAACTTGTATGAAAATCATCTGACTCGGAGGTTCTCTGATGCCGACCTCGTCCCGTCCACGCAGGGCCGCCACGCTGACGGCCCTCGCCGCCGGTGGAGCCCTTCTCCTCGGAGCGCCGAACGCCGCGGCCGTCGGGGAGAACGGAGACGTCAAGGTGCACACGGTGGGCACCGCCGTCCGCGCCCAGGGCAACCAGCCCAAGATCTGCAAGTTCTACCTCGACGCCTTCAACTTCGACACCGCACCGGGCATCAACTGGACCATCACGCCGCAGGCCGGCACCGGCGCCACCCTCTCCGGTGCCGTCACCCTCGCCAACGGCGCCGGGGTCACCGAGAACCTGGTGCTGCCCGCCGGGCCGTACCGACTGGCCTGGACCGTCGTCGGCGGCGGCGTCAGCACCGCCAGCCCGAAGGCCTTCAGGCTCGACTGCCCGAACCGGCCGCACCACCCCGGCGGCCCCAACGGCGGCCCGCCTGCGGGCGGCGGCGGCCTGGCCCGCGACGCCGCGTTCACCCCGGTCGCCGGTGCGGCGGCGGTCGGTCTGGCCGCGGTCGGTGGAGCGGCGTGGTTCCGGCTGCGCCGCCGCTCGCATGGCGCCGCGTAGGCGGATCCGCAGGCCCTGGCACCGGACGCGCGCCTACCGCCTGACGAGGACGGCCGCCCTGGCCGTCACGCTGGTGACGGGCGCCGTCTGGTGGGCCCACGCCGGGGAACCCGCCGACACGGCGGTCTCGGCGGTCGGCCCCGCCGGATCCGCCGTCGTGGCCGGGGACGTGCGGGGCCCCGACCGGCAGACGCGTCCGCGGTCCGGACCCGCGCCCTCGCGGGACGCCGGCGGGGGCACGTCGGGCGCACGTCCGGAGCACGCCCGGCACGGGACGGGGTTGTCGGGCCCGGCGCGGCCCCCGGAGGGCGCGCCGCCCCCGGCGACCCACGGGGCGGGGGCGGCGTCGGCACGGGCCCGGCAGTCCCCGCCGGGAGCACCGTCGGCAGGGGCCGCCCGGCGCTCCGCGCAGCGGGCGGCGTCCTCGCGGCCGCGGCCGCCCCGCCCGGTGTCGTCGCCGCCGGGTCCCCGGCGGCCGCCGTCGACGACGGGAACCGCGCCCGCGCCGGGGACCGTCCGCACGGGGACCACGCGCCCCGCCGCGCCGCGCCCCGGCACAGCGGGCGTCCCCCGGGCGGCGACACCACGCCCCCGGACCGCCCCCAAGACGCCCCACGTCCTCCCGCGCTCCCGCGCGACCCGGCTGGCGATCCCGTACCTCAGCCTCGACGCGCCGGTCATGGACCTCCGCCTGGACAGCAGGCGCAGGCTGCCCGCGCCCCCGGAGGACGACCCCGAGCTGGTGGGCTGGTACGCGGACGGTCCCTCCCCGGGCGGACCGGGCACCGCCGTCGCCGTCGGACACCTCGACACCGACAGCGGGCCGGCCGTCTTCGCGGGCCTGTCCGAACTCTCGCGCGGCCGCCGCATCGAGGTCCGCCGGGCCGACGGGCGCACCGCCGTCTACCGCGTCGACCGGATCGAGAACTACGAGAAGGCCCACTTCCCCGACCGGGAGGTGTACGGCGACCGGGGCCGCCCCGAACTGCGGCTCATCACCTGCGGCGGCACCTTCGACCGCAGGTCCGGCTACTCCGGCAACCTCGTGGTCTTCGCCCACCTGACCCAGGTCCGGGACCGGGCCGGCCCGGCGGGCTGAGCCGGGCGGCTGCTCCGGCGAGCGGGTTGCCGGCACTTCGCGGCCACGGATCTGGCCGGTTCTCTTCCCCGGGCGCGCACAGTCCGTTAACTTCCGTGACTCACAGCCTCGTTCGGCCCTTCGGAGGCTGTCGAGCACACGCGCCCAGGGCCCGCCCGGCGCCCGCCCCGTCCCCGATCCGGACGGGGCGGGCGCCGGCGGGTCCGTGAGCCCCGGGGACTCCTGTCATGACACGCGCCATCTCGCTGCACGACGTGAGCAAGGTCTACCGCGCCGAAGGTTCCCGCGTGGTGGACCGGCTGTCGCTGGACATCGCGCCCGGCGAGTTCCTCGTGCTGCTCGGGCCCTCCGGCTGCGGGAAGTCCACGGTGCTGCGGATGATCGCCGGACTGGAGCAGATCACGGAAGGGCGGTTGCTGCTCGACGGCGCGTACGCGAACGACCTGCCGCCGTCCGGCCGGGACATCGCGATGGTGTTCCAGAACTTCGCCCTCTACCCGACCATGACCGGCCGCGACAACATCGGTTTCCCGCTGCGCATCGAGGCCCCGGGCGCCGATCCGGGCCCCCGCGTCGACGCCACCGCACGGATGCTCGGCATCGAGGACCTCCTCGACCGCCACCCCGGCCAGCTCTCCGGAGGGGAACGCCAGCGGGTCGCCATGGGCCGGGCCATCGCCCGCCACCCGTCCGCCTTCCTGATGGACGAACCGCTGTCCAACCTGGACGCCAAGCTCCGCAACCGGTTGCGGGCCGAGATAGCCTCCCTGACGCGCGAGCTGGGCGTGACGACGGTGTACGTCACGCACGACCAGGCCGAGGCCATGTCCCTCGGCGACCGGGTGGCGGTCCTGCGCGGCGGTGTCCTCCAGCAGGTCGACACCCCCCGCTCGGTCTACGCCCTGCCCCGCAACGTCTTCGTGGCCGCCTTCATCGGCACCCCGCGCATCAACCTCCTGCGCGGCGTGGTCCGGGCCCCGCTCGACGGGGCGATGACGGTCAGCCTCGGCAAGCAGGCCCTGCGGCTGCCCGAACCGCTGTCCCTGGACCACAAGTTGCTGCGGGTGCAGCAGGGCCGCGAGGTGATCGTCGGTCTGCGCTCGGAGGCCGTCCGCATCGGCCGCCTCGCCGAGGCGCGTCCCGGCGAGACGCACATCACCGGCCTGGTGGAGCACGTGGAGTTCCAGGGCCACGAGGTGCTCGTGCACTTCGACACCGGCTCGCGCCCCGCCGTCGTACCCGACCTGGAGGCGCCGCGCCCGCAGGCCCGGCCGTCCCGGCGGCGACGGCGGGAGACCAGGGTGCTGGACCGGCTGCGGGGGCGGGCCGGCGGCCGGCGGGCCGGGCCGGTCGTGGTGCTGGACGAGCCGGCGGAGCAGCCTCTCGCGGTGGCCTCCCCGGACGGCCGCCGGCCCGGCGACCTGGTCGTGCGGACCACGCCCGACTTCGACCTGCGGTACGGCATGCAGGTCCCGCTCCTCGTCGACCTCGCCCACCTGTTCGTCTTCGACCAGCACGGCGAGCGGATCTGCCCGGCCCCGGACCGGCTGCCGGACCTCGACGAGTGACGCCCGCGGCGGCCGCCGCGCCCGTGTGGGACGCCGCACGGCGAACGCCCCTGGTGCCGGAAAACTATCGGCGCTAGTTTAGGGCGCGGACGACGACGACCGCCCGGAGGGAACGCGATGAAGGCACACGACGGCATCTACCTCGACGGCGCCTGGCGCCCCGCCGCCGGACAGGACGTGATCGAGGTCGTCAACCCGGCGGACGAGCAGGTCATCGGCCGGGTCCCGGCCGCCGGGCCCGAGGACGTCGACGCGGCCGTACGGGCGGCCCGTACCGCCCTGCCCGCCTGGGCGGCGACGGCACCCGCCGAGCGGGCCGCGCGCCTGAGCACCCTCCGGGACGTGCTGGCGGCCCGCAAGGACGAGATCGCCGAGACGGTCACCGCCGAACTCGGCTCCCCGCTGCCCTTCTCCCAGGCGGTCCACGCGGCCGTCCCGATCGCGGTCGCCGGCTCCTACGCCGAACTGGCCGCCACCCACTCCTTCGAGGAGAAGGTCGGCAACTCGACCGTGTACCAGGAGCCGGTCGGCGTCGTCGGCGCCATCACGCCCTGGAACTACCCGCTCCACCAGATCGTCGCCAAGGCCGCCCCGGCCCTCGCCGCCGGCTGCACGGTCGTCCTGAAGCCCGCCGAGGACACGCCGCTCGTCGCGCAGCTCTTCGCCGAGGCGGTCCACGAGGCCGGCGTCCCGGCCGGTGTCCTCAACCTCGTCACCGGCCTCGGCCCGGTCGCCGGGCGGGCCCTCGCCGAACACCCCGGCGTCGACCTCGTCTCCTTCACCGGTTCCACCGCGGTGGGCAAGCGGATCGCCGCGACGGCCGGTGCCGCGATCAAGAAGGTGGCCCTCGAACTCGGCGGCAAGTCCGCCAACGTCATCCTGCCGAGCGCCGACCTCGCCCGCGCCGTCAACGTCGGCGTCGCCAACGTGATGTCCAACTCCGGTCAGACGTGCAGCGCCTGGACCCGGATGCTGGTCCACCGCGACCGCTACGACGAGGCCGTCGAGCTGGCCGCCACCGCCGCCGCGAAGTACGGCGACCGCATCGGCCCCCTCGTCAACGCCGCGCAGCAGGCACGGGTGCGCGGGTACATCGACAAGGGCGTCGCCGAGGGCGCGCGCCTGGTCGCGGGAGGCACCGAGACCCCCCACGAGCGGGGCTGGTTCGTCAGCCCCACCGTGTTCGCCGACGTCACCCCCGAGATGACGATCGCCCAGGAGGAGATCTTCGGCCCCGTCCTGTCGATCCTGCGCTACGAGGACGAGGCGGACGCCCTGCGCATCGCCAACGGCACGGTCTACGGCCTGGCCGGCGCCGTCTGGGCCGGCGAGGAGGCGGAGGCGGTCGCCTTCGCCCGCCGGATGGACACCGGGCAGGTCGACATCAACGGCGGCCGCTTCAACCCGCTCGCCCCCTTCGGCGGCTACAAGCAGTCGGGCGTCGGCCGGGAACTCGGCGCGCACGGTCTCACCGAGTACCTCCAGACCAAGTCCCTCCAGTTCTGAGGAGTTCCCCGTGGTTCGTGCCGCCGTCCTTCCCGCCGTGGGCGCCCCGCTGGAGATCACCGAGATCGAGCTGCCCGAGCCCGGACCGGGGCAGGTCCGAGTCCGGCTCGCCGCCGCCGGCGTCTGCCACTCCGACCTGTCCCTGTCCGACGGCACCATGCGGGTGCCGGTCCCGGCCGTACTCGGCCACGAGGGCGCGGGCACGGTCGTCTCCGTCGGCGAGGGCGTCACCGGCCTCGCCCCCGGCGACGGCGTGGTCCTCAACTGGGCCCCGTCCTGCGGAAACTGTCACGCCTGTTCGCTCGGCGAGGTCTGGCTGTGCGCCAACGCGCTCCGCGGCTCCGCCGACGTGTACGCCACGACCGCCGGCGGCACCGACCTCCACCCCGGCCTGAACGTCGCCGCGTTCGCCGAGGAGACCGTCGTCCCCGTCTCCTGCACCCTGCCCCTGCCCGACAGCATCCCGCTCACCGACGCCGCCCTCCTCGGCTGCGCGGTCCTCACCGGCTACGGCGCCGTCCACCACTGCGCCCAGGTCCGCCCCGGCGAGACGGTGGCCGTGTTCGGCGTCGGCGGGGTCGGCCTCGCGGCCCTCCAGGCGGCCCGGATCGCGGGCGCCTCGACGATCGTCGCCGTCGACGTCTCCCCGGAGAAGGGGGAACTGGCCCGCGCGGCGGGCGCCACCGAGTACCTCGTGGCCTCCGACGACACCGCCCGGGAGATCCGCGCCCTCACCGGGAAGCAGGGCGTCGACGTCGCCGTGGAGTGCGTCGGCCGCGCGGTCACCATCCGCACGGCCTGGGAGTCCACCCGGCGCGGCGGCCGCACCGCGGTCGTCGGCATCGGCGGCAAGGACCAGCAGGTCACCTTCAACGCCCTGGAACTCTTCCACTGGGGCCGCACCCTCACCGGCTGCGTCTACGGCAACTCCGACCCGGCCCGCGACCTCCCGATCCTGGCCGGACACGTCCGCGCCGGCCGCCTGGACCTGGGCTCCCTCATCACCGAACGCATCGCCCTGGAGGGCATCCCGGCGGCCTTCGAGAACATGCTCGCGGGCAAGGGGGGCAGGGCCCTGATCGTCTTCTGACACCCGGCACGGGCTCCCGGAACCCTGGGACCCGGACGGCACCCCGACGGCACCGTCACCGGCGGCGGGGCGCACACGGGCCTCGCCGGGCCCTGCGCCGTCAGCTCGGACCCCGGCGCCGGCCTCCCGGGCCCTGCGCCGTCAGTTCGGCGCCTCGGCCTCGTCGGACCGCGCCTGCGCCTGCTGCTGGGCCTGGGCCCGGGGCTGCGGTTCGGGCCGGGGCCGGGGTGCCGCGGGCCGTCCGGCCGCTCCCCCCGACCGGGACACCGCCACCCCCGCCAGGCACAGCGCCCCGCCCGCCAGGGTGAGGACCCCCGGCACCTCGCCCAGGGCCAGCCACGACATCAGCACCACCAGCGAGGGCACGGCGTACGTCGTCGCGCCCATCCGTCCGGCCGTGGTCCTGGCCAGCGCGTACGCCCAGGTGGTGAAGGCGAGCGCGGTCGGGAACACGCCCAGGTAGACCATGTTGAGGGTGGCGGACAGCGGCGCGGCGGCGGCGTCGCCGACCAGCTGCCCGGCGAAGGGCAGGCAGGTCACCGCACCCACCAGGCACCCGAACGTCGTCACCTGCAGGGCGCCGGCCCGCCCCAGCGCCGGCTTCTGCGCCACGACCCCACCCGCGTACGCGACGGCGGCCAGCAGGCACAGCACCACCCCGAACAGCGAGGAACCGCCCCCGCCCGACATCGACAGCCCGACCGTCACCGCGCCCGCGAACGACACCGCCATCCCGGCCAGCAGCCGCGGCGGCAGCCGGTCGCCGAGGAACCGCGCGCCGAGCAGGGCGATGAGCAGCGGGCCGATGTTCACGACCAGCGCCGCCGTCCCCGCGTCGACCTCCTGCTCGCCCCAGTTCAGCGCCACCATGTAGAAGCCGAACCACAGCACCCCCGACACCGCGATCCCGCGCCAGGCGGAGCGCGGCGGCAGCCCCTCCCGCCGTACGAGACAGATCGCGCCCAGGGTCAGGGCACCGGCCAGCAGGCGGCCGAGGGCCAGCGCGCCGGGGGAGTACGCGGCGCCGGCGCTGCGGATCGACACGAAGGCGGAGGCCCACAGCACGACGGTGACCGAGGCCGCACCGGCGGCGAGCAGTCGGGTACGACGTTCCGGGCGGCCGGCGGTGTTCATCATGCTCCTGAAAATAGGGGGTCGGGGGGTGGACGGGCTCGCGGGAACCGGACGCCGGCCGCGTCTCGCCGGGGCCCCGGTCACCGCAGCGCCGCCCCGTCGATGCCGAGCAGCTCGCCCAGCGCCCGCCGGCCGGCGGCGGTCACGCGCACCGCCCGCCCGGAGCCGACGCGCTCGCACCAGCCCGTGCCGAGGGCGTGTCGGCACAGGGCCGCGCCCGCGACCCCGGCGAGGTGCGGCCGGCGTTCGGTCCAGTCGAGGCAGGCGCGGGCCAGCGGACGGCGGCTCCCGCGGTCCAGGGCGATGCCGGTGTCCGCGAACCACCCGAGCCCGGCGTCCGTCAGCGCGAAGCCGGTGTCCTGGACGAGGAGCCCGCGCGCGGTCAGGGCGTCGGTGACGGCGATGCCGAGCCGCCCGGCGAGATGGTCGTAGCAGGTCCGGCCGCGTGCCATGGCCGCACCGGCGCTCGACTCGCGCAGGGTCCGGGGCCCCGCGGCGTCGGCGGGGGCGACCTGGGCGGCCAGGTCCTCCACGAGCTGGGCGACGCGCGCGTCGGCGAGCCGCACGTACCGGTGGCGGCCCTGCCGTTCCTCGGTGAGCATCCCGCCGGCGACGAGCTTGCCGAGGTGCTCGCTCAGGGTCGAGGCGGCGACGCCCGCGTGCCGGGCCAGCTCGCCCGCGGTCCACGCCCGGCCGTCGAGCAGCGCCAGCAGACACGCGGCACGCGTCTCGTCGGCGATCAGGCGGGCCAGCCCGGCCAGCAGCGGCGCGCGGGGATCCCTGGTGGTCATGGCTCCAGGATGGGACACGGACGGTTCGGCGGGCGCCGAAGTGCCGGCGCCCGGGATCACGCCGTGCGCCGCAGCTGCTCGTACTGCTGCGCCAGCCCGTCCAGCAGGGCCGCGAGGCCCGTCTCGAAGGCCCGCTCGTCGACCTTCTCCTGCTGCTCGGCCAGCAGGTGGGCCTGTCCGAGGTGCGGGTAGTCGGCCGGGTCGTAGGCGCTGGCGTCGTCCACGAAGCCGCCGGCGAAGGAGCCGAGCGCGGAACCCATGATGAAGTACCGCATCAGCGCGCCGATCGAGGTGGCCTGCGCGGGCGGCCAGCCCGCCTCGACCATCGCGCCGTAGACGGCGTCCGCGAGCCGCAGTCCGGCCGGCCGGCGGCCGGGGCCGCGGGCGAGGACCGGGACGATGTTCGGATGGTCGCGCAGGGCGGTCCGGTAGGAGACCGCCCAGTCGTGCAGCGCGGTCCGCCACTGCCGGCCGTCCTCGAACATCGACAGGTCGACCTGGGCGCTCACCGAGTCGGCGACCGCTTCGAGGATCTCGTCCTTCGTCCGGAAGTGGTTGTAGAGCGAGGGCCCGCTCACCCCGAGCTCGGCGGCGAGCCGGCGGGTCGAGAGCGCCGCGAGGCCCTCCGCGTCCACGAGCGCGCGGGCCGTCTCGACGATGCGGTCGGTGCTCAGCAAGGGCTTGCGCGGTCGGGCCATGGCGCACATAGTAGGGCTGCGACCTGGAAACTAGCAGTGCTAATTTAATGATCGGGCAGGGCGGGGTCCGGGGACGGGTCCTCGGATCGCCCGTTCCACCGTCCGTCGGTTCTCTGTGGGGTGACGCGTCATGCATCTGGGGCTCAGCGAGGAGCAGGAGGCCGTACGGCGGCTCGCCCGGGACTTCGTGGACCGTGAGATCACCCCGCACGCCGTGGCCTGGGACCGCGCCGAGGAAATCGACCGGTCCCTCGTGAAGAAGCTCGGCGAGGTCGGCTTCCTGGGCCTGACGATCGACGAGGAGTACGGCGGCTCCGGCGGCGACCACCTCGCGTACTGCCTGGTCACGGAGGAGCTGGGCCGCGGCGACTCCTCCGTGCGCGGCATCGTCTCCGTCTCCCTCGGCCTGGTCGCCAAGACCGTCGCGGCCTGGGGGGACGAGGAGCAGAAGCGGCGCTGGCTGCCGGGGCTGACCTCCGGCGCGTACGTCGGCTGCTTCGGCCTCACCGAGCCCGGCACCGGCTCCGACGCCGGGAACCTCACCACCCGCGCGGTCCGCGACGGCGAGGACTACGTCATCAGCGGCACCAAGATGTTCATCACCAACGGCACCTGGGCCGACGTCGTGCTGCTCTTCGCCCGCTCCACGGACGCCCCCGGCCACAAGGGCGTCTCCGCCTTCCTGGTCCCCACGGACACCCCGGGGCTGGCCCGCCGCACCCTCCACGGCAAACTCGGCCTGCGCGGCCAGGCCACCGCCGAACTGGTCCTTCAGAACGTGCGGGTGCCCGCGTCGGCGCTGCTCGGCGCGGAGGGCAAGGGCTTCTCCGTCGCGATGTCGGCCCTGGCCAAGGGCCGGATGTCGGTCGCGGCGGGCTGCGTCGGCATCGCCCAGGCCGCGCTGGACGCCGCCGTGCGGTACGCGGGGGAGCGCGAGCAGTTCGGGAAGACCATCGCCCACCACCAGCTCGTCCAGGAACTGATCAGCGACATCGCGGTCGACGTGGACGCCGCCCGCCTGCTGACCTGGCGGGTCGCGGACCTCGTCGACCGCGGGCTGCCCTTCGCCGTGGAGTCCTCCAAGGCCAAGCTCTTCGCCTCGGAGGCGGCCGTCCGCGCCGCCAACAACGCCCTCCAGGTCTACGGCGGCTACGGCTACATAGACGAGTACCCGGCGGGCAAGCTGCTGCGCGACGCCCGCGTGATGACCCTCTACGAGGGCACGAGCCAGATCCAGAAGCTGGTCATCGGGCGGGCGCTGACGGGAGTTTCGGCGTTCTGAGTACCCGTCTGAGTATCCCGACCGATGCGGTGCGGGCCGCGTCCGCCGATGCTCGTCCCATGAGTGACACACCCGTCAAACAGCAGAGCACGGCCGCCTTCTACGGCCAGGCCGTGGCGTCGTTCGCGGTCGCCATGGCGGCCACCGCCATCGGCATCCTCCGGCTGAACGCCGACGCCTGGGTCCGCGGTTTCCTCGGCATCGCCGTCCTCTACCTGGTCACGTCCGCCTTCACGCTCGCCAAGGTGATCCGGGACCGCCAGGAGGCCGGGCAGATCGTCAGCCGGGTCGACCAGGCCCGTCTGGAGAAGCTGCTCGCCGAGCACGACCCCTTCGAGAAGATCTGAGCCCGCCACCCGCACCGGTGGCCGCCGGCAGCCACGCTAAGCGGGCGCTCACCTTCGGCGGTATGGTGGAGCTCCGGTACCGAGAGGGGCGAACGAGCGATGAGTACGGCGGAGGAGACGGCCGGCGGCGAGGTCGAGCCGTGGGAAGAGGTCACCCCTGACGCGGCCCGGCGACTGCTCGTCGCCGCCGTGGAGGCCTTCGCCGAGCGCGGCTACCACGCGACGACGACCCGCGACATCGCGGGCCGCGCGGGGATGAGCCCGGCGGCGCTCTACATCCACTACAAGACCAAGGAAGAGCTGCTCCACCGCATCAGCCGGATCGGCCACGACCGCGCGCTGGGCATCCTGCGCACGGCCGCACGCGGCGGGGGCAGTGCGACGGACCGGCTCGCGGAGGCCGTCAGCTCCTTCGTCCGCTGGCACGCGGGCCGGCGCACCACCGCACGGGTCGTCCAGTACGAACTGGACGCCCTCGGCCCCGACGCCCGCGCCGAGATCCTCGCGCTGCGCCGGCAGGTCGACGGCGAGGTGCGCGGGATCATCGAGGAGGGCGTGGCGAGCGGCGAGTTCGACGTCATCGACGTGCACGGGACGACCCTCGCGGTGCTGTCCCTGTGCATCGACGTGGCCCGCTGGTTCAACGTGGACGGCCCGCGCACCCCCGACGAGGTCGGCGCGCTGTACGCCGACCTCGTGCTGCGGATGGTGGGGGCGGCGAAGTAGCCGTGGGGGCGGGAGTGCCGCGCGGCGGCCTGCCGCTCGGGGGCGCGCGGCCCGCCGCTCACGCGACGGCGGGTCAGAGGTAGTAGCGGGAGACCGACTCGGCCACGCACACCGGCTTGTCGCCGCCCTCGCGCTCCACCGTGAAGGCGACGGTGACCTGGACGCCGCCGGCGACGTCGTCGACGGCGGAGATGGCCGCGGTGGCGCGCAGCCGCGAGCCGACCGGGACGGGTGCGGGGAAGCGGACCTTGTTCGTCCCGTAGTTGACACCCATCTTCACGCCCTCGACCGCGATCAGCTGGGGACCGAACAGCGGCAGCAGGGACAGGGTCAGATAGCCGTGCGCGATGGTGGTCCCGAACGGGCCCGAGGCCGCACGCTCGGGGTCGACATGGATCCACTGGTGGTCGCCGGTGGCCTCCGCGAACAGGTCGATCCGCTTCTGATCGACCTCCAGCCAGTCGGTGTACCCCAGCTGCTCGCCCACCGCCGCCCTCAGCTCCTCGGGGGACGTGAAGATCCTCGGCTCTGCCATGTCTGCGGCCTCTCTCGCACTCACGGAATGTCTAAGCAACTGCTTAGCATGGTGGCCGCGGGGGGTCATGTCAACGGACCGGGCGCCCGGCGGGATGGGTAGGCTCCGAGGGGTGCCGAAGATTCCAGAGACGATCCACGAACTCACGGTCGGCCAGGTCGCCGCCCGCAGCGGTGCCGCCGTCTCCGCCCTGCACTTCTACGAGTCCAAGGGCCTGATCAGCAGCCGGCGTACCCCGGGCAACCAGCGCCGCTACACCCGTGACACGCTCCGCCGGGTCGCCTTCGTCCGCGCCGCGCAGCGCGTCGGCATCCCGCTCGCCACGATCCGGGACGCACTCGCCGAACTCCCCGAGGAACGCACCCCGACCCGCGAGGACTGGGCCCGCCTCTCGCAGGCCTGGCGGGCCGAACTCGACGAGCGCATCAGGCAGCTCAACCGCCTGCGCGACCACCTCACCGACTGCATCGGCTGCGGCTGCCTCTCGCTCGACTCCTGCGTCCTGTCCAACCCCGACGACGCCTTCGGCGACCGCAGCGCGGGCTCGCGCCTCCTCCCCGAACGCAAGGCCCCCGCTCCCGGCGGCCCGGAGGCCGCCCCGCCCCGGGGCGAGGACTGCTGCGCCTGACGGCCCACCGGCCGCCGGTCCGCCACCGCGTGCGGGCCCGCACCGGGCCGTCCGGCCCGCGACCTTCCACCGCCGGCCGGCCGCCGCGTGCGGGCCCGCGGTCATCGGCCGCTCACTCGTACTCCGTCCCTCCCTTCCGCGTCAGATACGCCGCGCCCACCGCCTTGGCGACGGCCCGCCCCCCGGTCACCGGGCTGTACCGCTCCACGGCCGGCCGTATCACCACCCCCTCCCGCAGGTGCAGTTCCCGCCCCGACACCGTCTCCCGCCCGTCGGCCAGCTCCAGCACCCGCGCACTGTCGTAGGGCCCCTCGAACAGCCTCGGGACCAAGGGCAGTTCACCCTCCAGGAGGGCCGCCGCGTCCAGCCACCGCACCGTGCCGCCGATCTCCGCGGACACGTCGAACACCGCGTACCCGAGCGTGTCCCGCCGCCCGTCGGCGCCGTACGTCAGGTCCTGCACGCCCGCGCCGTACACCTCGCCGAAGATGCCGACCCGGCGCGCGCCCAGCCGCCCGGCGAGCCGGGCCGCGGCCTCGGCGACACCGTGGCCGCGGACGGCCCGCCAGTACAGGTTCCGCGGATCCTCCCGCAGCGCCAGCGACTTCGCGCCGAAGCCCTTCGAGGAGACGTACACCCGCTCCTCGTCGGCGACGTACGTCAGCAGGCACGCCGACCCGTGCAGCTTCTCGGTGAGGACCACCTGCTCGCCGGCCGTGAAGATGTCCGGATACCGCTGGACGTTCTCGATGTCGACCCAGGGCAGCAGATCCGGCGCCGGCTCCACCTCCCCGTCCATCGTGGGAGGGATCGGCGGCACCCACTTGACGATGCCGAGCCGTTCCGCGAAGTCGGTGCCCTCCTCGGCCGCCCGCGCGAGGTCGACGTCCGCCAGCGCGCTCGGTCGGCACACGATCCCCTGGGACAGCTCGCCCCGCAGCCGTACCGCCCTGACCCGGTCCGTCTTGCTGCCCGCCAGCCGCCCGGTCAGCCCCAGCTCCTCGATCAGGTCGGCCGGCAGCACCGACTGCTCGGGGATGTACACGGCCGCGTCCCCCGTCCGGTAGGCGCCCTTGGCGACGACGGCCCGGTACAGGCCGACCTGGGCCAGTTCGAGGGCGTCGGCGTTCGGGTGCTCGTGGACGGTCAGGACTTCGGCGGTGACGCGCAGCGTCGACATGCGGGGCTCCTTCGGCATCTCAGGGGTGTCTCATCGCCCCCAACTCTCCCCACGGCAAAGAGGTGGAGCGACCCGATTAGCCGCTGGTACCGTCACCCTCCCCGCCCGGCGTCGACGCGGTGTCCGCCGCCGCGCTCCCCGCGCTTCCCCAGGGCGTGTCCGACCGTTCCCGCCGGGCGCGCCCGTACCGGTCCAGCCCCTCGGCCACCAACTGGGCGTTGGACAGGGCCCGTCGTCCGTCCGGCAGGGTCAGGGTGTCCTCGAGGCCGATCCGGGTGGCGAGCCCCAGCCGACCCGCCAGCCGCAGTACGGGCCACGCCCCGCCGTCCTGGCCGTGCAGCAGTACGGGACGGCCGTGCGCGGAACCGAGGCCGGACAGCAGCCGACGCGCCTCGGCCTCGGCGGTGTCCGGCTCGGAGTCCGTCACCTCCGCGAGCACCCGCAGCACCTTGGGCCCGAGCGGCGATTCGGCGAATCGCGCCGCCCCGTCGGTCCCGGACCAGACCCCGGCCTCCACCCCGATGCCCAGCGCCATCAGCCGGGCGGCCAGCTCCTCCGCCCCGGGCTCGTGCCAGTTGACCGAGGCGTGGTCGGGGCGCACCGTCCAGTCGCGCACCCGGGCGAGTCTCGCCGCCGGGTCGGGTTCCGCCCAGGCGCCCGTCGTCACCCCGACCGGCACGGTAACCCGTCGCCGTATCGCGTCGAGCGTCGCCGCCACCACCCGCGGGGACAGGCTGTCCCGCCCGCACGGCGTCTTCGGATGCACATGGATCTCCGTGGCCCCGGCCGCGACCGCTTCCGCGGCGGCCCAGGCCAGCGCCTCGGGGGACAGCGGCACCGCCGCGCCGTCGGCGGCACCCCGCGCTCCGTTCAGACAGACCTGCACCATGCCTCGATGGTGTCACCCGCCCCTGACATGGCCCTGTTCCACGGCAGCGGAAAAGCGGGCGGGAAACAGGGGGTGCGGCATCCCCGGCGCACCCCCGCCGTCCACTCGGGATCTCCCGTCCCCGAGCGGGATCAGGCCGACATGAGCAGCCGCCGTCCGCGTCTGGCGTACGCCAGGGCCTCGGGCGTGAGCACGGGGCGCGGGACGAGTATCCCGCAGTCCGTGCAGACGGGGCCGGACGACGGTTCGTGGTCCAGGTCGTACCTCCACACGAGCCGTTCGCCGCCGCACACCGGGCAGTCGGAGCCCGGCTCGCGCTCCAGCGCGGCGATCAGCCGGCGCAGCACCTCCGCCAGCGGTTCACGGGGGTGGACCCGCGGGTCGTCGCACCAGGCCACACCGAAGCCGCCCCAGGTCATCCGGTGCCAGTCGTCCACGCTGCCCGGCCGGCGCAGCCCGTCGTGCTTCTCCTTCCTGCGGCGTTCGGCGAACTCGACCTCGTAGGCCAGCCACACCGCACGTGCCTCCTCCAGCTCGTCCAGTGCGGCCACGAGCCGCGCCGGATCGGGGGAGCGGTCCTCGGGACCGAACCCGGCACGCGAGCACAGATGGTCCCAGGTCGCCCTGTGCCCGTAGGGGGCGAACCGCTCAAGGCACTTGCGGAGCGAGTAGCGCCGCAGTGCCAGATCGCACCGCGGGTCGCGCACCTGTCTCGCCAGACTCCGGAAACCGGCCATCGCCTTGCACCTCCGTCACATTCGCACCTGCACTTCGGTCACTTCGGCGTCGTCGTACGGACGTCGCCGAATAGACGTATCGACACGCGATTCGGCTCCCTTCCTGTCCATCCTTTTCCCGATGCCCTCCACAAGCCGGATGAGGCGACTTCGAAAAGTGACGCATGTTCATCTTCAACTCCGGGGATACCGGCGGTAACTTCTCCGCCACCCCCGTCGCTAGGAGTTGCCGATGTCACGGCGAACTTCCCGCACCGCACCCGACAGACTGAGAACTCCCGGCAGAATCCCCGGGTTCCTGAAGACCGCATCCGTATGCGCCCTGATCGCCGGACTTTTGTCGCCTCTTTCCCGGACGGCGGAAGCGGCCGAGGTCGCGGCGGCGAACGACCACTGCGGCAACCAGTGTTCCGACATCCTGCCGCCCGGCCAGAACGGCAACGCCACGCTGGCCCAGATCCTGCTCAACCAGGCCTTCGGCACCCAGCCCGCGCACGCCGAGGACCAGCTCGGCCCCTACGCCAACCTGGCCAAGGGCCACGCGACGCTCACCAACTCCACGATCAACACGTTCTTCAACGACGCGTCCTTCGGGGTCCCCGCCGATCAAGTCGCCTCCACCGTCAAGCCCGCGGGCCGCGGCGACGTGACGATCGTCCGCGACAAGAAGACGGGCGTACCGCACATCACCGGTACCACCAGATACGGCACCGAGTTCGGCGCCGGCTACGCGGCCGCCGAGGACCGGCTGTGGCTCATGGACGTCTTCCGGCACGTCGGCCGGGGCCAGCTCACCTCCTTCGCGGGCGGCGATCCCTCCAACCAGGGCCTGGAACAGCAGTTCTGGCGGCATGCCCCCTATTCCGAAGCGGACCTCCAGGCCCAGATCGACAACGCGGTCGCCACCAACGGCGCCCGCGGCCGGCAGGCCCTGGAGGACGCCGACGCCTACCTCGCCGGCATCAACGCCTACATCGACGCCTCCGACAGCGGCCGTTACTTCCCCGGTGAATACGTCCTGACGGGCCACAAGGACTCAATCACCAACGCCGGCACCATCGACCACTTCAAGATCACCGATCTGGTGGCGCTCGCCTCGGTCATCGGCTCCCTCTTCGGGTCCGGGGGCGGCGGCGAGGTGAACAACGCGATATCGCTGCTCGCCGCCCAGGAGAAGTACGGCGTCGAACAGGGCACCGCGGTCTGGGAGTCCTTCCGCGAGCGCAACGACCCCGAGGCCGTCATGACCCTCCACGACGGCAAGAGCTTCCCCTACGCCGTCCGGCCCGAGGACCCGCAGGGCGAGGCCCTGCCCGACCCCGGCTCGGTGGTCGAGGAACCGCTGGTCCACGACCGGACGGGCAGCGCGGCCGGCGCCGCCGCCGCGGAAGCCTCCGGCACGGCGGCCGCGGCCGCCACCACCTCCGCCCGGCGCGGCATGTCCAACGCCCTCGTGGTCAGCGGCGATCACACGGCGAGCGGCCACCCGGTCGCCGTCTTCGGCCCGCAGACCGGCTACTTCGCCCCGCAACTCCTGCTGCTCCAGGAGATCCAGGGCCCGGGCATCAGCGCCCGCGGCGCCTCCTTCGCGGGCCTCAGCATGTACGTCGAGCTGGGCCGCGGCCAGGACTACGCGTGGAGCGCCACCACCTCCGGCCAGGACATCATCGACACCTACGCCGTCGAGCTGTGCCAGGACGACCACCACTACCTGTACCGCGGCACCTGCACGGCGATGGAGAAGATCGAGCAGAAGAACGCCTGGAAGCCGACCACCGCCGACGGCACCGCGGCCGGTTCGTACACGATGCGCGTCTGGCGCACCGCGTACGGGCCCGTCGAGTACCGCGCGACCGTCGGCGGCAAGAAGGTCGCCTACACCACCCTGCGCTCGTCGTTCCTGCACGAGGCCGACTCCATCATCGGCTTCCAGATGCTGAACGACCCGTCCTACGTCACCGGACCGCAGTCCTTCCAGAGCGCGGTGCAGCACATCAACTTCACCTTCAACTGGTTCTACGCCGACTCCGAGCACACCGCCTACTACAACAGCGGCGACAACCCGGTCCGGGCGAGCGGCGTCGACGCCGAGTTCCCGGTCTGGGCGCGGCCGGCGTACGAGTGGCGCGACTGGGAGCCGACGACCAACACCGCGGCGTACACCCCCGCCTCGGCGCACCCCAACTCCGTCGACCAGGACTACTACATCTCCTGGAACAACAAGCAGGCCGAGGACTACGCGACCGCGCCCTGGGGCAACGGCTCGGTGCACCGCGGCAACCTGCTGGAGGACCGGGTGAAGAAGCTGGTCCGGGCCGGTGGCGTCACGCGGGCCTCGCTGACGAAGGCGATGGCGGACGCGGCACTCGCCGATCTGCGCGCCCAGGACGTACTGCCCGACCTGCTGAAGGTGATCGACAGTTCCCCGGTCACCGACACCACGGCCTCGGCCGCGGTCGCCAAGCTCCGTACCTGGCTGGCGGCGGGCGGCCGGCGCACGGAGACCGCGGCCGGCTCGAAGACGTACGCCGACGCGGATGCCGTCCGCATCCTCGACGCCTGGTGGCCGCTGCTGGTGAAGGCGGAGTTCGAACCCGGTCTCGGCACCGCGCTCTACACCGCCATGACGAACAACCTGCCCGTCGACGAGACCCCTTCGGCCGCACACGGCCCGACCGGCGCGCACGCCGGCAGCGCCTTCCAGTACGGCTGGTGGAGCTATGTCGACAAGGACATCCGGGCGGTGCTCGGTGAGCCGGTGCGGGGCGCGCTGAGCCGCACGTACTGCGGCGGCGGCGACCTCGGCGCCTGCCGCGACGTCCTTCTGTCCACCCTGAAGCAGGCGGCCGGCCGCACCGCGGCCCAGGTCTACCCCGGCGACACGCTGTGCGCGGCGGGCAACCAGTGGTGCGCCGACTCGATCGTCCAGCGCACCCTCGGCGGCATCAAGCACGGCAACATCAGCTGGCAGAACCGGCCCACCTACCAGCAGGTCGTGGAGTTCACCTCCCACCGGTGACCACCTGTGCCGGTCCGGGGCGCACGGCGTCGCCGTGCGCCCCGCTCACCGGTACAGCAGGTACTCCCGGCGCACCCGCCGGAAGGCGGCCAGCTCCTCCTGCCAGCCCGCCACCACCTCGTCGACCCCGGCACCCGCGTCGATCGCCGTACGCACCCACGCCGAGCCGGTGAGCTTGTCGATCCAGCCGTCGGCACGCCAGGCGAAGCCGCTCCAGACCCTCCTCGCGGTCACGAGGAGGGCGATGCCGGTGCGGACCGGGTCGAAGGCGTCCCGGTCGTGCACGTGGACCTGCACCCCGCCGACCGTCCTGCCCTGGAACTTGGAGAAGGCGGGCGCGAAGTAGGCCTCCCGGAAGTGCGCGCCGGGCAGCCCGAGTCCGTTCACGGCCGCCGCCCAGCTCCCGTCCACGCCCTCGGCGCCGAGGAGTTCGAACGGCCGGGTCGTGCCCCGGCCCTCCGACAGGTTCGTCCCCTCGAACAGGCACGTCCCCGCGTACACCAGGGCCGTCTCCGGCGTCGGCATGTTCGGGCTGGCCGGCACCCACGGCAGCCCGCAGTCGTCGTACCAGTCCGACCGCCGCCATCCGGTCATCGGGACGGTGTCCAGCTCCACCGGGGACGCCAGGAACTCCCCGTTGAACAGCCGGGCCAGCTCCGCGACCGTCATCCCGTGCGCCTGGGCGATCGGCTCGCGTCCCACGAAGCCGGCGAACTCCGGGTGCAGCACGGGCCCCAGGGCCGCCCGCCCGGTCACCGGGTTGGGCCGGTCCAGCACGAGGAACCGTTTCCCGGCCAGCCGCGCCGCCTCCATGCAGTCGTACAGCGTCCAGATATAGGTGTAGAAGCGGGCGCCGACGTCCTGGACGTCGAAGACGACCGTGTCGACGCCGGAGGCGGTGAACACGTCCGCGAGCGGCTGCCCGCTCTTGAGGTAGGTGTCGTGGACGGGCAGACCGGTCGCCGGGTCGTCGTGACGGCCCTCGGAGCCGCCCGCCTGCGCGGTGCCCCGGAAGCCGTGCTCGGGGCCGAAGACGGCGACCAGGTCCACCCGGTCGTCCGCGTGCATGACGTCGACGACGTGGCGTACGTCGCGGGTGACCCCGGTCGGGTTGGTGACGATGCCGACCCGCCGGCCGTCGAGCCGGTCGTAGCCGGCGGCCCGGAGGCGCTCGAAGCCGGTCTGCGTGCGGCGGGCCGCCCGGGCGGGGGACGCCGTCGCCGGAAGGGCGGCGGCCGTCGTCGTCGCCGCCGCGAGCAGGGTTCGTCTGGACGGATGCATGCGGGCTCCCGCGGGCAGGGTCGGGCGCGAGGGGCGGGGCGGCCGGCGCCCCGCGGCGGAGCCGGTCGGTGAAACGGCTCCACGCCCCTCAACCATGCTGCGCCGACCCTTTCCCGAAACATACCGACCGGTTAGTCTGACGGCCGGAAGTCAGGCCGGAGCCGGGTCGAAGGAGATCGATGGTGGAAGCCGTTCGAGGTGCTGGAGTCGTCGTCACCGGGGCGGGAGGCGGTATCGGGGCCGCGCTCGCCCGCCGTTTCGCCGCCGAGGGAGCGCGGGTCGTCGTCAACGACCTCGACGCGGACCGGGCGAAGGCCGTCGCCGAGGAGATCGGCGGGACCGCCGTGCCGGGCGACGCCTCCGCGATCATCACGGACGCCCGCGAGGCACTCGGCGGCACCGTCGACGTCTACTGCGCCAACGCCGGGGTCGGCTCGGGCGGCTCCGAAGCGGCCGACGAGTCGGTGTGGGCGCTGGCCTGGGACGTCAACGTGATGGCCCATGTCCGCGCGGCGCACGCCCTGATCCCCGACTGGCTGGAGCGCGGCTCGGGCCGGTTCGTCTCCACCGTCTCCGCCGCCGGACTGCTCACCATGATCGGCGCCGCGCCCTACAGCGTGACCAAGCACGGCGCGTACGCCTTCGCCGAGTGGCTGTCGCTGACCTACCGCCACCGCGGCATCAAGGTCCACGCCATCTGCCCCCAGGGCGTGCGCACCGACATGCTCGACGCCACCGGCAGCGCGGGCGACCTCGTGCTCAAGCCCACCGCGATCGAGCCGCGGGACGTGGCGGACGCCCTCTTCGCGGGGATGGCCGAGGACCGCTTCCTGATCCTGCCGCACCCCGAGGTCGCCGGGTACTACCGGGCGCGGGCCGGTGACCCCGACCGCTGGCTGACCACCATGAACCACATCCAGCAGAAGTGGGAGGCCGCCGGGTGACCGCCTCCCGCTACGCCGCCAAGCCCTGGCTGGATCTCCTCGACGCGGCCCAGCGCGGCCCAGTCGACCCGGCCGACTCCCTGGTGCACGCCCTGCGCCGGTCCGCCGCCGAGGCCCCGGACCGCGCCTTCCTCGCCTACTTCGACGGCCGCCTCACCTACCGCGAGGCGGACGAGCTGAGCGACTCCGTCGCCGGGCACCTGGCGGCCCGTGGCCTGCAGCGGGGCGACCGGGTCGCCGTCCTGCTCCAGAACTCCCCGCACTTCGTGCTCGCCGTGCTGGGCGCGTGGAAGGCGGGCGCGACCGTCGTCCCCGTCAACCCCATGTACAAGTCGGGCGAGGTCGCCCACGTCCTGCGGGACGGCGAGGTGGCCGCGCTGATCTGCGCCGACCGCGCCTGGGAGTCGTACCTGCGCGGGACCGCTGCCGACTCGCCGGTGCGGATCGTGCTGACGGCGTGCGAGCTGGACTTCCAGACCCGCGGCGACACGCGCGTGCTCGGCTTCGAACGGCTGCCGCAGGCCCGGGACGCCGACGACCTCACCGCCGTCGCCCGCGCCGGGCACCCGGCGCCCGCCGACCGCGACCCGGCCGCCGCCGACACCGCCCTGATCAGCTACACCTCGGGCACCAGCGGCACACCGAAGGGCGCCACCAACACGCACGCCAACATCATGTACAACGCCGAACGGCAGCGCACCGGCCTGCACCTGCCCGAGGCGCCCGTCTACTACGCGCTCGCGCCGCTGTTCCACATCACCGGCATGGTCTGCCAGCTCGGCGCCTGCCTCGACAGCGCCGGCACGCTCGTCCTGACGTACCGGTTCGAGGCGGGCGTCGTCCTGGAGGCGTTCGCCGAGCACCGCCCGCACTACACGGTCGGCCCGTCCACCGCCTTCATGGCGCTGGCCGCCCACCCGGCCGTCACGCGCGAGCACTTCTCCTCCTTCGTGAACATCTCCTCCGGCGGCGCCCCGCTGCCGCCGGCCCTGGTGGAGAAGTTCCGGGCGGGCTTCGGGCCGTACATCCGCAACGGCTACGGTCTCACCGAGTGCACCGCCCCCTGCGCCTCCGTCCCGCCCCACCGGGAGGCGCCCGTCGACCCGGCCTCCGGGACCCTCGCGGTCGGCGTGCCGGGCCCCGACACGGTCGTCCGGATCGTCGACGACCGGGGCGAGGAGGTGCCCTTCGGCGAGCAGGGCGAGATCGTCGTACGCGGTCCCCAGGTGGTCCCCGGCTACTGGCGCCGCCCCGACGCCACCGCCGAGACCTTCCCCGGCGGCGAGCTGCGCACCGGCGACATCGGCTTCATGGACGAACAGGGCTGGCTGTACGTCGTCGACCGCAAGAAGGACATGATCAACGCGTCCGGCTTCAAGGTCTGGCCGCGCGAGGTCGAGGACGTGCTGTACACCCATCCGGCGGTGCGCGAGGCGGCCGTCGTCGGGGTGCCCGACGGGTACCGCGGGGAGACCGTGAAGGCGTACATCAGCCTGCGCCCCGGCGCCGGCACGGACCCCGGCGAACTCGCCGCGTACTGCAAGGAGAGACTGGCCGCCTACAAGTATCCGCGGCAGGTGGAGATCCTGCCCGACCTGCCGAAGACGGCGAGTGGGAAGATCCTCCGGCGGGAACTGCGTTCCCGCACGCAGAGCAGTCGGTAAGGCGAACGGAAGGCAGGTGGCGGCAGTGCCCAGGACGACGGACGGTGCAGAGGCTCCTGTTCCGCAGCGGCTCCTCGCCGCCGCCACCCGGCTCTTCGCGGAGCGGGGCTACGACCGCACCTCGGTCCAGGAGATCGTCGAGGCGGCGGGCGTCACCAAGGGAGCGCTGTACCACTACTTCGGCTCCAAGGACGACCTCCTGCACGAGGTGTACGCGCGCGTGCTGCGCGTCCAGCAGGAGCGCCTGGACGCCTTCGCGAACGCCGACGAGCCGATCGAGAAGCGGCTCAGAGGCGCCGCGGCCGACGTGGTCGTCACGACGATCGAGAACCTCGACGACGCGTCGATCTTCTTCCGCTCGATGCACCACCTCAGCCCCGAGAAGAACAAGCAGGTCCGTGCCGAGCGCCGCCGCTACCACGAGCGGTTCCGCGCCCTCATCGAGGAGGGCCAGCAGAGCGGTGTCTTCTCGCGGGCTACCCCGGCCGACCTGATCGTGGACTACCACTTCGGGTCCGTGCACCACCTGTCGACCTGGTACCGGCCGGACGGTCCCCTGAGCCCCCAGGAGGTCGCCGACCACCTGGCCGACCTGCTGCTGCGGGCGCTGCGCCCGTAGCGCGGGCGAGGGCCGGCCGCGGCGCGCACGGGTGAGGGGCGGCTGCTCAGGCGGCCGCCCCTCACCCGTCGCCTCACAGGTACTTCTTCAGCTCCCGCCGTGCCAGCGAACGCTGGTGCACCTCGTCCGGGCCGTCGGCGATCATCAGGGTCCGCGCCCCGGCGTACAGCTCGGCCAGCGGGAAGTCCTGGCTGACGCCGCCCGCGCCGTGCAGCTGGATCGCCCGGTCGATGATGTCCACGACCGCCCGCGGCGTCGCGATCTTGATCGACTGGATCTCCGTGTGCGCCCCCCGGTTGCCCACCGTGTCCATCAGCCAGGCCGTCTTGAGGACCAGCAGCCGCAACTGCTCGACCGTCACGCGCGCGTCGGCGATCCAGTTGTGCACCACACCCTGCTGCCCCAGCGCCTTGCCGAACGCCTCGCGCGAGACGGCCCGGCGGCACATCAGCTCGATCGCCCGCTCGGCCATGCCGATCAGCCGCATGCAGTGGTGGATCCGACCCGGACCGAGCCGGGCCTGGGCGATGGCGAAACCGCCGCCTTCCTCGCCGATCAGGTGGGTGACCGGCACGCGCGCGTGGTCGAAGACCACCTCGGCGTGGCCGCCGTGGTAGTGGTCCTCGTAGCCGAAGACCTTCATCGCCCGCTCGACGGTCACCCCCGGGGTGTCGCGGGGCACCAGCACCATGGACTGCTGACGGCGGATGTCGGGACCGTCGGGGTCCGTCTTGCCCATCACGATGAAGATCGCGCAGTCCGGGTTCATCGCCCCGGAGATGTACCACTTGCGGCCGGTGAGGACGTATTCGTCGCCGTCCCGCTCGATGAGCGTGGTGATGTTCGTGGCGTCGGAGGAGGCCACCTCCGGCTCGGTCATCGCGAACGCCGAGCGGATCTCACCCGCCAGCAGCGGCTCCAGCCACTGCTTGCGCTGCCGCTCGTCGCCGAACTGCGAGAGCACCTCCATGTTGCCGGTGTCCGGCGCGGCGCAGTTCAGCGCGGTCGGCGCCAGCTGCGGGGAGCGGCCGGTGATCTCGGCCAGCGGCGCGTACTGGAGGTTCGTGAGGCCGGCGCCGTACTCGGCGTCGGGCAGGAAGAGGTTCCACAGCCCCTGGCGGCGGGCCTCGGCCTTCAGCTCCTCCACCACGGCCGGGGTGTCCCACGGCGAGGCGAGCCGGGCCCGCTGCTCCTCGGCGACCGCCTCGGCCGGGTACACGTACTCGTCCATGAAGGCGAGCAGTTTGGCGCGCAGTTCCTCGGTGCGCGCGTCGAACGCGAAGTCCATGGCGTCAGCCTTCCTGGAGAGTGGTCAGTCCGTGGCGGATGAAGACGGGGACCAGCTCGCCGATGCGGTCGAAGCCGCGGCCCACCGTCTGGCCCAGCATGTAGCGGTAGTGGATGCCCTCCAGGATCACGGCGAGCTTGAACCAGGCGAACGCCGTGTACCAGGAGACGGCCGACACGTCGCGCCCCGAGCGCGCGGCGTACCGCTCGATCAGCTCGGCCGGGGCCGGGTGACCGGGGGCCGAGGCGGTGGTGGAGACGGGGGACCGCGGGACCTCCAGCGGCACGCTGTACATCACCAGCAGGCCCAGGTCGGTCAGCGGGTCGCCGAGCGTCGACATCTCCCAGTCGAGGATCGCCCGGATCGTGTCGTCCTCGCCGATCAGGACGTTGTCGAGCCGGTAGTCGCCGTGCACGACCGCGGGGGCGGGGGAGGAGGGCAGCGACCGGCCGAGCGCGGCGTGCAGCTCGTCGATGCCGGCCAGGTCGCGGCTGCGGGAGGCGTCCAGCTGCTTGCCCCAGCGGCGCAGCTGCCGGTCGAGGAAGCCCTCGGGGCGGCCGAAGTCGGCGAGGCCCACCTCGGCCGGGTCCACCGCGTGCAGTTCCACCAGGGTGTCCACGAGCGACAGCACCGCGCCGCGGGTGCGCTCCGGGCCGAGCGGGAGGAGCTGGTCGGCCGTGCGGTACGGGGTGCCCTCGACGAACTCCATGACGTAGAAGGGCGCTCCCAGCACCTCCTCGTCCTCGCACAGCAGCACCGGACGCGGCACCGGCACGCTGGTCGGGTGCAGGGCCGCGATCACCCGGTGCTCGCGCCGCATGTCGTGCGCGGTGGCCAGGACGTGGCCGAGCGGGGGCCGCCGGACGACCCACCGGGAACCGCCGTCGGTGACCGCGTAGGTCAGGTTCGACCGTCCGCCCTCGATCAGCCGGCCGGTGAGGGGTCCGTCGACCAGACCGGGGCGCTCGCGGTCGAGCAGGGCGCGCAGCCGGCCGAGGTCGAGTCCGGGCGGGTGGTCGGGGGTCATACATCGCTCCTACGGACAGGTGGACGGGAACCCGCCCCATGATGCCGACCGGTCGGTATGTACGTCCAGAGGGGGTACCCAAAGTGATCGGGGCCACGATAGGACGACGGCTCCCCGCCCAGGAGCCGGGGAGCCGTCGCGGAACGCTCGAAGCGGGTCTTCCGGACGGGCGCGGGGCCGCCCCGGTGGTCGTCCCGGTGGCCCTCGTGCGCGGCGTACCGGGTCCGCCGGACCGGCCGCCGCGCGAACGGCGCAGGTCCGGGCATCCGGCTTGCGCGGCGTGCGAGTACCCCGGAGGGTCGGTGACATGAAGGGCATCAGCTACAGCCGGTACGGCGGTCCCGAGGTTCTCGAGTACGGCGAGCTCCGCGACCCCAAGGTCGGCCCCGACGCCGTGCTGGTCAAGGTACGGGCGGCCGCCGTCAACCCCGTCGACTGGAAGTGCCGGGCGGGCCACCTCGACGGGGTCCTCGACGCCGTCTTCCCCGTGATCCCCGGATGGGACGTCTCCGGCGTCGTCGTCCGCCCGGGCGCGGCGGTCACCGAGTTCTCGGTCGGCGACGAGGTGATCGGCTACGTCCGCGAGGACTTCCTCTCCCGCGGCACCTTCGCCGAGTACGTCGCCGCCCCGGTGCGCACCCTCGCCCGCAAGCCGCGCAACCTCACCTGGGAGGAGGCCGCCGGCCTGCCGCTGACCGGCCTCACCGCCTACCAGGTCCTGTACAAGGCCCTCCGGGTCAGGCGCGGCGAGACCGTCCTGATCCACGCGGCCGCCGGCGGCGTCGGCTCCATCGCCGTACAGCTCGCCCGCCATCTGGGCGCCCGCGCGATCGGCACGGCGAGCGAGGCGAACCACGACTTCGTACGGTCCCTGGGCGGCGAGCCCGTGACCTACGGCGAAGGCCTGGCGGAACGGGTGCGGGGGCTCGCCCCGGAGGGCGTGGACGCGGCCTTCGACACGGTCGGCGGGGAGACCCTGAAGACCTCCGCGAACCTGCTGGCCCCCGAGGGCCGCCTGGTGTCGATCGCCGACGGCGACGTCGTCGACTACGGCGGCCGCTACTCCTTCGTGCGTCCCGACGCCGAGGACCTCACCCGCCTGGCGGAACTGGCCGAACAAGGCGTGGTGTCGGTCCACGTGTCGGAGACGTTCCCCCTGGAACGGGCGGCGGACGCCTACCGCCGCAACGAGGAGGGCCGCACCCGCGGAAAGATCGTGGTGACGGTGGACTGGCCGGACGAGACGGAGGACTGAGCCCCCGGGCGCGCACCTCTGCTGCGCGACCACGTCCGGCGCCGCCCCTCACACCACCGACGCCGCCGCACCCGCTGCCGGGGCCGCCGCGCGCACCGACGGCGCCGCCCCTCACACCACCAATGCCGCCGCGCACACCGCCAGCGCCACCGTGCACAGGACCGCCGCGGTGGCGCGACGGGGCTGCAGGGCCGGGGGCGTCGTCGTCGACGCGAGCACGCGGATCCGGTGGTGCGCCAGGAAGAGGAGAGCCAGCCAGAGCAGGCAGCACGCCACGCACGCGGTGACCGCGGACGCCGACGCGCCGTCCTGCAGTGCCGCCTTCGCCCCGAGCACGGCGGCCACGGTGCCCGACAGCGTCGTGCGCCGCCAGGCGAGCCGGGTCCGCTCCGGCTGGAGCCCCGGATCGCGGTCGCCGCTCACCCCTCCCACCCGAGCAGCACGGCGGCGACCATCGCGACGGCCACCACGGCGACGACGACGCCCAGCAGCGCGGGGAAGCGTGACACCGGCAGGTCCTCCCCCCGCCGCATGGCCCGCTCGCAGAGCACCCAGTGGTTCACCGCCCGCAGGGCGCACAGCACGCCCGCCGCCAGCAGCGCGAGTGCCAGCCCCACCCGCCAGCCCCAGCGCAGGTCCGGCAGGAACTGGTCCACCGCGAACCCACCGCCGATCAGCGCCAGCGCGGTCCGCAGCCAGGCCAGGAAGGTGCGCTCGTTGGCCAGCGAGAACCGGTAGTCGGGCGTCACCCCTTCCCGCCGGACCCCTTCGGGCGCGAACCACAGCCGGACGTTCCGCACGAACTCGCTCACGTGTCGGACACTACCCGGCGCCCGTCCGCGTGCCCCGCTCGGTCCGCCGCCCGCACCCGGCGCCCGTCCGCGTGCCCGCCGCGCCTCAGTCCGCAGCCCGCAGCGCCCTGAGCCGTTCGTACGCCGCGAGGCCGTCCGGCACCCACTCCCAGTCGCGCAGGCGGTTCTCGACCTCCTCCTCGGTGAGGAAGGCGTGCCAGGCGACCTCCTCCACCTGGGGGCTCACCGGCAGCTCGCAGCGCACCTCGTACACGGCCGACCACCAGCTCCCGCGGGCGCCGCCGTCGTAGAGGAACTTGAGGAGGAACTCCGGACGCGGCAGGCCGCGCACGCCGAGTTCCTCCTCGGCCTCGCGCAGGGCCGCGTCGTCGTAGCTCTCGCCCGCGCCGACCACCCCGCCGACGAACATGTCGTGGAGCGAGGGGAAGACCAGCTTGGTGGAGGTGCGGCGGTGGACGAAGAGGCGGCCCTCGGCATCCCTGGCCCGGACGAAGACGCAGCGGTGGCGCAGGCCCTGGGCGTACACCTGCCCGCGCGGCAGGCGGCCCACCACCCGGTCGTGTTCGTCGACGACGTCGAGGATCTCGTCAGCAGCGCTCATGCGCCCATCAAAGCAGGGCCGGAAGGCCCGGCGGCCGGGGAGGCGGAGCTGCCGGGGAGGCGGAGCTGCCGGGGGGTCAGAGCGGCTGGAGGTCGGGCACCCGTTCGCGCCGGGCCCCGCCCTGCGGCATCGCCGGATGCATCCCGAGCAGCATGATGCCGCCGACGACCGCCGCGAGCCCCGCCGCCTCCCAGGCCAGCGCGCCCGTGTCGGTGCGCAGCCGGTCCCCGAGGAAGCCCACCCCGCAGATGATCCCGGCCAGCGGCTGGGCGGCGGTCAGCGCGGGCAGCGACATCCGCAGCGGCGCCGTCTCGAACGCGCTCTGCACCAGCACCAGACCGGTCACCCCGAGCGCCAGCACGGCGTACGGCTGCCAGCCGGTGAGCAGTTCGACGAGACCGCCCTCGGAGAAGCGTTCCCCGCTGGTCCGGGTCAGGGCGTCCTGGACGCCGTAGAGCAGCCCGGCCGCGAGGGCCAGCAGCACCGGGGCCGCGGACAGCCGGGAACGTCTGGCGTAGGCGGTGAGCAGCAGGGCCAGTCCGACCATCACGCCGATGATCAGCCACTGCCGCAGCGGATCGGAGAGCGCCGTGCCGCCGCGCGGTTCGCCCGCCACGATGAACGCGCTCACCCCGCCCGCGAGCAGCAGCAGGCCCGCCCAGCCCTGCCGGCCCAGCGGCTGTCTGGTCTGGCGGCGGGAGAGGGCCAGGGCGAACAGCAGGTTCGTCGCGAGGAGCGGCTCGACCAGGGACAGCTCGCCCTGGCTCAGGGCGACGGCGCCGAGCGCCATGCCGGCCACCATCAGCCCGATGCCGCCGAGCCAGCGCGGCACGCGCATCAGGTCGATCAGCAGCCGGGGCGAGAGGAAGTCGCCGAGGGGCGCCTTCTGGGCCGCGTTCTGCTGGAGGACGAATCCGAGACCCAGGCAGCAGGCGGCGCTCACGGCGAGAACCAGAACCAGAACCGACACGCTGCGTACCTCGATCATCGGGTCGGGCCACGGGGTGGGTAGTGGCCGACGGTAGCCTCCTGGCGCGCTCGGCGCCCCGGAGTGCCCGGGAAATGTGTACCTCGGCGAGTGCCCGCTCACGGGGCCCACGCGGTCGCGGCACCGGGGGCGGCGCGGAGCGACCGTACCGCCATGCTGCGGGACCGGAGCGCGCCGCGCCATGGCGTACGCCACATTCGCCGCCGCGGCCCCGCCGCGACCAGCCGCGGGACCGGTCAAGTGCCTTTCCGTCGGTAGGAGTTGACGCTTGTCATGTGACCCCGGCGCTTGACGCTGGGCGTCGGCTGGGGGTTTGCTGTGGGTGATCGGTCGATTGCGGGCCGATGACGGGCCCGCCGCCCCGGACGTGCGCGGCCGCCTGCCCGGCCCGTCACCGAGGAGGATGAGGAAGTCCCGCGGTGCCCCGACCCCCGTTGTTCCCGGCCCGGCGCCAGGAGCGTCCCGCCGCGACCGCCGACGCGGCGCTCGACGACGCCGCGTCCGATCCCGCCGCGTTCGCTCGCGCGGCGCTCGACGACACCGAGCTGTCCTCCGCCCGCGCCGCGCTGGCCCAGGGCCGTCGGCAGGCGGCCCGTTCGCTGCTCGCCCGCACCGGCGACGACTGGGACCGGCGCGGACACCGGATCACCGTCCTCGCCCTCGAACCGTACGCCGCCGCCTGGGCCCAGGCGTGGCTGGTCGCCGAGCCCGACTCCGCCGACGCCGCGGTCCTGCTCGCCCTGGCCCAGGTCAGGCGCGCCCTGCGCGGCAGGGAGACCCCGGCCACCGCCCGCACGGCCTGCCGGGCCGCCGCCGCGGCGGCACCCGCCGACCCCACCCCCTGGCTCGGCCTGCTGATGCTGGAGCGCGAGGGCACCGCCGACGCCGTCCGGATCTTCGAGGAGATCAGGGCCCGCCACCGCGACCACCACCACGCCCACCACCGGATGGTCGCCCTGCTCGCCGAGCGCCGCGCCGACGCCGGCCCGGACCCGCTGCACGAGGTGTACGAGTTCGCCGTCTGGGCGGCCGAGCAGGCGCCCGCCGACTCCCCGCTGGCCATCCTCCCGATCGTCGCGCACGCCGAGCGCTACCGTGCCCTGGCCCTCCGCGGCCACGCCCCCGCCGACCCGACGACCGCCCTGCACTGGCGCGACGACCGGGCCGCCGACGTGATGAAGGCGGCCTTCGACTGGTGGCTGGAGTGGGAGCACGACGATCACCCCCGCCGCCTGGTCGACCTGAACTTCCTCGCCCACGCCAAGTTCTGCGAGGGCCTGCCCGCCGAGGCCGCCGCCCTCTTCCGCCGCATCGGCGACCACGTCACCCCGGCCCCCTGGTCCTACCCCGACCGCGATCCGTACGCCGCCTTCCGCGCGGCCCGGACGGCGGCGCTGGGTCAGGAGCGGCCGGGGAGGTGACCTGGGGCGAGGAGAGGGGAGGCCGCCCGCGGTGCCGGCCGGCGGAAGCCGGGAAGGAATGACGGAATTCTGACGGCCGCCCCGCCTCCCTGGCCCCGCCCGGGCCCCGGGTGCTCGAATGGAGGCGTGACCTCCGAAACGCCCGAGGAACGCGGCACCCCCGTCGGCCGCCGCGTCTTCCTCGGCACGCTCGGCCTGGGCGCCCTCGGCGTCGTCGCCGCCCCCGTCCTCCAGCGCGGCCTGGAGGACTTCCTGGGCCGCGCCGCCGACAAGGACCCCACCGGCCTCACCGGCCTGCTCCCCAACGGGGGCGGCTTCCGCTACTACTCGGTGGCCTCCTCCGTACCGCACAAGGACGCCGGGACCTACCGCCTGACCGTCGACGGCCTGGTCGACCGCCCCGCCGCCCACACCCTGGCCGACCTGAGGGCACTGCCGCAGACCCGCATGGTCAAGGACGTCCAGTGCGTCACCGGCTGGCGGGTGCCCGGGACGCCCTTCGAAGGCGTACGGCTGTCCGTCCTGCTCGACGCGGCCGGAGTGCGCGCACGCGCCGGCGCCGTCCGCTTCACCTGCTTCGACGGCACCTACACCGAGAGCCTCACCCTCGCCCAGGCCCGCCGTCCCGACGTCCTGGTCGCCCTGCGGATGCAGGACGAGGACCTCGGCCACGAGCACGGCGGCCCGGTCCGCCTGTACGTGGCACCCATGTACTTCTACAAGTCCGCCAAGTGGCTCTCGGGGATCACCGTCACCGAGAAGGTGGAGACCGGCTACTGGGAGAGGCGCGGCTACGACGTCGACGCCTGGGTGGGCCGTTCGAACGGGCGGGACGATGAGCCCACGAGCTGACGCGCCGCCCGCCCCCACCCGCATCCGCCGCTTCAGCCCGGCCGAACGCCTCGTGCACCGCGCGACCGCCCTGCTCATGGGCGTGTGCGTGCTGACGGCGGCCTTCCTCTACGTCCCCCAGCTCGCGCAGCTCGTCGGCCGCCGCGAACTGGTCGTGCGCGTCCACGAGTGGTCCGGCCTGCTCCTGCCCGTCCCCGTCCTGGCCGGACTCGTCTCCCGCGCGTTCCGCGCCGACCTCGGCCGCCTCAACCGCTTCGGCCCGCACGACCGCCGCTGGCTGCGCGCGGCCCTGCGCCGCGACCGGCGACGGGAGTCCAGGCCGGCGGGCAAGTTCAACGCGGGCCAGAAGGTCTACGCCGCGTGGATCGCCGGGGCCACGGTGGTGATGCTCGGCACCGGGCTGCTCATGTGGTTCACCCGCCTGACACCGATCATGTGGCGGACCAGCGCGACCTTCGTGCACGACTGGCTGGCCCTGGCCGTCGGCATCGTCCTGGCCGGCCACATCGGCATGGCCCTCGGCGACCCGGAGGCCCGCCGCGGCATGCGCACCGGGTCGGTGAGCCCGGACTGGGCGGAGCGGGAGCACCCGCTGTGGCACCGCTGACCGCCGGCGAACCACGGCCGCTGATGCCGAACAGCGGGTGAACCGGGCCCGTGGGCCGGTACGACCCCTGTGGCCCTGTACGACCTCCGTGGGCCTACAGGACCAGGGAGAGCAGCAGGACCAGGCCGCCGGCGACCACCGAGATGATGGTCTCCATGACCGACCAGGTCTTGATGTTCTGGCCGACGCTCAGGCCGAAGTACTCCTTCACCAGCCAGAAGCCGGCGTCGTTGACATGGCTGAAGAACAGGGAGCCGGCGCCGATCGCCAGGACCAGCAGGGCGGTGTGGGTGGTCGACATGTCGGCGGCGAGCGGGGCGACCAGGCCGGCCGCCGAGATCGTCGCCACGGTCGCCGAGCCGGTCGCCAGCCGGATCGCCACCGCGATCAGCCAGGCCAGCAGCAGGGCCGGGATCGACCAGTCCTCGGATATCTCCAGGATCATCCGGCCCACCCCGGAGTCGATCAGCGTCTGCTTGAAGCCGCCGCCCGCGCCGACGATCAGCAGGATGCCGGCGATGGGGGCGAGGGACTTCTCGACCGTGGAGGAGAGGCGGTCCTTGGTGAAGCCGGCCGCCCGGCCGAGGGTGAACATGCCGACGACGACGGCGGTGAGCAGGGCGATCAGCGGGGAGCCGACCACGTCGAACACGCGCTGCACGGTGTCCTCGGGGTCGTCCACGACGATGTCGACGAGCGCCTTGGCCAGCATCATCACCACGGGCAGCAGGATCGTCACCAGGGTGATCCCGAAGCCCGGACGCCTCTCCAGGTCCTCCGAGGGCCGCTGCGGGATCATCCGGTCCGGGGCCGGGACGTCCACCCAGCGGGCGGCGAACCGGGAGAACACCGGACCGGCGATGATAACGGTCGGGACGGCGACCAGCACGCCCAGCGCGAGCGTCACGCCCAGGTTGGCGTCCACGGCGTCGATCGCGACCAGCGGACCGGGGTGCGGCGGGACCAGGCCGTGCATCACGGACAGACCGGCCAGCGCCGGGATGCCGATGCGCATCAGCGAGTAGTTGCCGCGCTTGGCGACCATCAGCACGACGGGGATCAGCAGGACGACGCCGACCTCGAAGAACAGGGGCAGACCGATCACCGAGGCGATCAGCACCATCGCCCACGGCATCGACCGGCCGCCCGCCCTGGCGAGGATCGTGTCGACGATCTGGTCGGCGCCGCCGGAGTCGGCGAGCAGCCTGCCGAGGATCGCGCCGAGCGCGATGAGCACGCCCACACCGGCGACCGTGGCGCCGAGGCCGGTGGTGAAACTGGCGATCGCCTTGTCGAGCGGCGCCCCGGCGAACGCGCCGAGCGCGAGCGAGCCGATGGTCAGCGCCAGGAAGGCGTGCAGTTTGAACTGGGTGATGAGCAGGACGATGACGGCGATACCCGCCAGCACGGCGATGCCCAGCTGGGCATGGCCGGCCGAGGTGATCGGCTCGACACTGTCCGCCGCCAGCATCTCGACGCTGAGTCTGGTCACGGGGGTCCCTTACGCATTACGGGGGGATGGGGGAGAGGGGGGTACTACGGGTGTTGCTGCGGCGCCGCCCGGCAGGGCGGGGCGGCTACCGCCGGGGGCCGGGAAGCCCGTCGAGAGCCCGCGCGGCGCGTTCGGTGATCTCCTCGGGCGTCCCGGTCACATCGACCGCGACCCCCGTCTCGTCCGCTGCGAGCGGCTGGAGCGTGGCGAACTGGGAGTCCAGCAGCGCGGTCGGCATGAAGTGACCCTGCCGGTGCGCCATCCGGTCCGCGATCAGCACCCGGTCACCCGCGAGGTGCACGAACACGATCCCGGGGGCGGCGGCCCTGAGCCGGTCGCGGTACGACCGCTTCAGCGCCGAGCAGCTGACGACCCCGCCCAGCCCGGCCCGCCCGTGCGCCCAGTCACCGATGGCGTCGAGCCACGGCCACCTGTCGTCGTCGTCGAGCGGGGTGCCGGCCGACATCTTGGCGATGTTGGCCTGCGGGTGGAAGTCGTCGCCCTCGGCGTAGGGAACGCCCAGCCGGGCGGCGAGCAGGGGACCGATGGTGGTCTTGCCCGTGCCGGCGACGCCCATCACCACGACGACGTGGGGGGGTAAGCATCTCTGCCTCGCTGTCTTCCTCGACACCTGATGTCGACGACACTGAAACTCATTAGGTACGACGAATTCAAGAGCCTGTGATAAATAAGTCTGACTTTTTGAGTCCGTGACGCGGCACGTACGCTGAGTGCATGACCACTCCGGGCCGGGGTCTGCACGGCCATGTACTCGACACCCTCGGTCCCGCCATCACCGCGGGTGAGTACCCTCCGGGCAGCGTCCTGCGCACCGACGAGCTGGCCCAGCGTTTCGACGTCTCACGCTCCGTGATGCGCGAGGCGGTCCGCGTCCTGGAATCGATGCACCTGGTCGAGTCCCGCCGCCGGGTGGGCGTGACCGTACGCCCCAAGGCCGAGTGGAACGTCTACGACCCGCAGGTCATCCGCTGGCGGCTGGCCGGCGCCGACCGCCCCCACCAGCTGCGCTCGCTCACCGTCCTGCGGTCGGCGATCGAACCGGTCGCGGCGGGCCTGGCGGCGCGCAACGCCACGGCGGAGCAGTGCGCCGAACTGACCGAGTGCGCGCTCGGCATGGTGGCCACCTCACGCGGCCACCAGCTGAAGGGCTACCTCTTCCACGACGTGGCCTTCCACCGCGTGATCCTCACGGCCTCCGGCAACGAGATGTTCGCCCGCCTCGGGGACGTCGTCGCGGAGGTCCTCTCGGGCCGCACCCACCACGAGATCATGTTCGAGGACCCCGACCCGGCCGCCGTCACCCTGCACGTACGGGTCGCGGAGGCGGTCCGCGAGCGCGACGCGGACCGCGCGGAGAAGCTGACGCGCGAGATCACGGTCGGCGCGCTCCAGGAACTCGACATCCTGGCGCCGTAGCGCCCCGGCGCTCCGGGTGGCGGGCCCTACCGCTCCGGGAACTCCCCGTCCACGTACACCCAGGCCCCCGCCACCCGCTCGAAGCGGCTCCGCTCCCGCAGCGCGCCGCCCCGGTAGGAGGCCCGGAACTCCACGACCCCCGTGGCGTGGAACGCGGTCCCGTCGACCGTGTCGAGGATCTCCAGCCCCGTCCACCGCATCCCCGGATCGAGGTCCAGCCGCCCCGGCCGGGTCCGCGGATGCCAGGTCCGCAGCAGGTACCCCGCGTCGCCCCGCACGAAGGCGCTGTACCGCGACCGCATCAACGCCTCGGCGGTCGGCGCGGCGACGGCCCCGGCGTGATACCGGCCGCAGCACTCCGCATAGGTCCCGGGCAGCCCGCAGGGGCAGTCACGCGTGCTCATGGCCGCCATTGTGCTAGGTCCTGTCGCCGCCTTCCCGCCCGCCCCGCGACGACAGGGCCTAGTAGGGCTTGGTCAGGTCGATATGGGTGTGGGTATGTCGCGGTGGCAGGTGGGGCAGGCGCCGGTCCAGAGGGCGAGGAGTGTCTGCAGCTCGCGGACGACTTGGTAGAGGCTCAGGCCGGCGCCGCGTCTTTTGGGGCCCGGGCCAGTCGTTGCAGGGTGCAAAAGGCGTGTGCGGCGGAGACGAGGGTGACGTGGTGGTGCCAGCCGTTCCAGGTGCGGCCCTCGAAGTGGGCAAGTCCCAGGGCCTGTTTCATCTCGCGGTAGTCGTGCTCGATGCGCCAGCGGAGTTTGGCGAGGCGGACCAGTGTGGTCAGGGGCATGCCGGAGGGCAGGTCGGACAGCCAGTACTGCACCGGTTCGCTCGCGTCGGCGGGCCATTCGGCCAGCAGCCAGCACACGGGCAGTTCCGGGCCGTCGGCGTGCTGGCGGATCTCGCGTCCGGCGGGCCGGATCCGCAGGGCCACGAAGCGGGAGTACATCCGTTTGCGGCCCGAGCGGCCGGTGCCGGGCCGGGAGCCCTCCCGCCACTGCACCGGCCGGGCAGCCTTCCGCCCGGCCGCGATGACCAGCTCCTTCACCGATCGCGGCTGGTCGGGATACTTCGCCACCGGCGGGCGTCCCATCCCGGAGTACGGCTCGGCCACCGGCACCGCGTCGGCGCTCTGGGCGGAGAGCGTGGTGGAGATTCCCACCACGTAATTCAGGCCGCGCTCCTGCAGTCCGTGCCGGAACGCGGCGGCGTCGCCGTATCCGGCGTCCGCGACGGCCAGCG
>NZ_JBFBCB010000019.1:0-128835 GCF_040682975.1 Streptomyces sp. NPDC051051 | reverse complement strand
GTATCGGGGCGACCCTCCGCCTTGCGATCGCACGCACCAGACGCCGCCGGGCCTGCCCTTCGGGCAGACGACGCTACTTTCGAAACACGCCCTAGTAGCGCTTCGTCACGTCAGCGGGCCATGACCTGCGTGAACGCGGGCGCGTCACCTGCCTGGTCCGGCGTGAGGCGGATGTGGGCACCTTTCCACGAGCCGAAGTGCTCGGGAGGTCCGTCCACGGTCTAGCTCGGGCGGACGGCCGCCTCGATCTGGGCGAGTTGGGCGGCGAGGATCTCTTCGAACGCGGCGCGGCGGTCCACCCCGAGGGGGCGGACGTCGCGGGCGAAGTGGGCCAGGGCGGGGAAGCGTTCGGGGTCGGCGCCGAGTACCGCGACGCGGAACAGTTCCATGCCCTGTTCGTACTCTTCCGGGGTGATGGTGCTGACTCCGGCCTCGGAGGCGATCAGCGCGGCGATGAGGACCGCGAGCCGGTGGTAGCGCACCGGGATCTCCGCGTCGGGCAGCCCCGACGCGCGCAGGGCCTGCAGCGCCTCTTCCATGACCAGCCGGGAGCCGGCGCCGCCTGACGCGTACCGTCCCCAGACCGCGGCGAGCTGGGGCTGCTGGCCGAACGCCTCTCTCATGCGCAGGGCCAGGGCGGTGATGCGCTGCTTCCAGTCGCCCTCGGGACGGTAACCGTCCATGGAGGCCAGGAGGATCCGGTCGGCGACCGCGCGCAGCAGTTCCGTCTTGCTGCGGAAGTGCCGGTAGAGGCTGGAGGAATCGGTCCCGAGGGCCGCGGCGAGCTTGCGCACGCTGAACGACTCTGTGTCGCTCGTGCGCAGCAACTCCGCTGCCGCATCCAGGATTTCCTCGGTCGACCAACGCCTTCGACCTGCCATTTCGCCCCTCTCGCCGGACTTCAGTCTAACCTATGCACTTGGTGTTGCACGCACCGCGTGCATAATGAGGACATGGGTGTACCGGGCGACCCGGCAACAGGCGGGCCGACGTGCCGGACGTGCCCTGTCGGCCGGGTCGGGCGACCGACGTGGAGCTCACCCCGAGCAAGGCGAAAGGACGTATGTCGTGAGGAACTCACTGGATCCCGTGGAGCTGAACGCCGCCGTCGAGAACGTCCACCGCGCCGGGATGCCGGGCCTGTTCGCCGAGGTGCGTGACGGCGACCAGGTCTGGCGCGGCGCCGCCGGGGTCGCCGATGTCGCCACCGGTCGCCCCGTCACCGCCGACATGCGGCACCGCGTCGGCAGCATCACCAAGACCTTCACCGCCGCCGCGGTCCTGCAGCAGGTCGAGAGCGGTCGGATCGGTCTCGACACACCGATCGGCCAGTACCTTCCGACGTCGGTTCCCGGAGAACGCGGTGACGCGATCACGGTCCGGATGCTGATCAACCACACCAGCGGCCTCGCCGAGTACCTCCCGTACGCGTACCCCTCCCTCAAGGCGTACCCCGCCCTCGCAGACACCGGACCCCAGAGCCTGGACGACCACCGGCTCACCCGGTTCGCCCCCACCGAACTGATCGAGACGGGGGTCACCGCACCTGCCGTCGGCGCCCCGGGCGGTACGCCGGGGGTGTACTCCAACACCAACTACCTGCTCCTCGCACAGCTCCTGGAACAGGTGACCGGCACCACGGCCGAGCGGTGCATCACCCGGAACGTCATCGAGCCCGCCGGGCTCCGGGACACCGAATTCCCCACCGGACCGTACGTCGACGGGCCTCACTCGCGGCTCTACGAGTCGTGGTTCGGCATGGTCGACCCGCCGCGTGACTACAGCGTCTACGACATGTCATGGGTGGGCCCGGCGGCCTCCCTGATATCGACCGTCGCGGACCTCAACCGCTTCTACCGCCTGCTGCTGGCCGGCGAGATCATCAGCCCGTCCTCGCTGGCCCAGATGCAACGCACCGTCCCGGTCGTCTCCCAAGAAGGAAAGGTGATCGACTACGGTCTCGGCCTCCACCCGACGGAGGCTCCCGGGCAGGCCACCTTCTGGGGCCACGGAGGCACGGTCTGGGGTGGCGGAGCACTGGCCATGACCCGCGCCGACGGCGAGCGGCAGATGGCCGTCGCACTGAACCTGCAGCGGTGGAACAGGCTCGATTCCTCCGGCAAGCCGCAGCCCCACCCCATCGACGACGCGCTGGTGACCCTGTACCGCGTGGCGATGTACGGCTGACCGGGCCCGTGGGCGAGGGGCGGTCCTTCCGTCCCGTCCTGCAGAGCTGCGTGATCTGACCGCGCTTGCCGTGGCAGGTGTCCTGGCCGGCGGAGCCGGGAACCGTGTCCGACCGCCCCGCCCCGGACAGGGCGCCGGGACGGGGCGGCCGGACTGCGGATCCCGACAGGGGTCAGGCCTGGCTGCCCCTGCGGCGCCGGGTCGCCACGACGATCGCCGCGCCGCCCAGGAGCAGGGCCGCCGCGCCGCCCGCGATGACGGGGGTGTTGCTGTCGGCGCCGGTTTCGGCGAGGTCGCCGCCACCGCCGTTCGGGGTGGGGGCCGCGGCCGGGGTGGACTCCGAGGCGGAGGGCTCCGGCGCGGAGGCCGACGGGGTCGCCGCGGGGGTGGTCTCCGGGGGCGTCCCGGTGGACGGCGTCGACGGTGGCGCCTCCGTGGACGGGGAGGCCGGGGGCTGCCCGGCGGGCGGCTGCTCGGCCGGCGGCTCCTCGGCGGGCGGCTGCTCGGCCGGGGTGCAGTCCTTCGTGCCGCCGTTCCAGGCCGCGATCAGCTTGTCCTTGATGACCGGGCGGTCCGGGCCCTTGGGCAGGTCGCCGTGGTCGAAGCCGTCCTTCGCGTCGAGCCTGCCGTCGAACTTCACGGCGCCCCGGTAGAGGTCGATCTGCGCGTAGCAGCCCGCGTCCGGCACGGCGATGTCGAGGGTGCCGGTCGCGCCGGGCTGGAGCGTCACGGTGTCGAAGTCGACGAAGACCTGCTCGCCCGAGGTCCGGAAGTCCGGGCCGTGGGCCAGGTAGGAGGCGAGCGAGGCGGTGCAGGTGGTGGCCTTGTCGGCGGCCCGCACGGTGAGGTGGACCTTGCCGTCGCCGCTCGGCTTCAGGTTCTGGTCGTCGACCTTGACGGAGTCGTAGAAGTGCGTGCCGTCGAGGGAGAACTGGCAGCGGTCGGTCTCCGTCTCCGTGCCCGCCCCGGTGCCCGGCTGGTACTGGCCGCCGGACTTCCAGCCGTCGCCGCCGGGCGTCCCGGTGCCGGCCCAGGCCCCGGAGGCGGCGGCGACGGACGCGGTGCACAGGGCGAGTGAAGCGGCGCCCGTCCCCAGCAGGCGGCGCACGGAAACACGTCTCGCTATGGACATGCGATTCCCATCTTGGCGAGTGCGAGTGCCCATCACGGCGGCATCGCGGCACGGCGATGCCCGGGTGATGGCGCGGTTCAGGAATTCGGAAGAAACACCGGGCCCATCGGTCACATGCGCCACGGCGTGCGCTCATCGTGGTTCGCGGGGCGGAGGCCTGTCAACCTGCGGCAAACACGCGGCAGTTCAAGATTCCGTCACATCTCCCCCACGTACGGAATGATCCACTCCGCAAGGTGCGGACTTTCACCTTCCCGGCAAAGTGGACAGACTTGTGTGCGTGACCGACTTCGTGCCCGCACCCGGGACAGACCAGCCCCCCGCCTCCGACTTCTCCACCCGTGACCCCCACTGGTGGCGCCAGGCCGTCGTCTACCAGGTCTATCCGCGCAGCTTCGCCGACGCCGACGGCGACGGCCTCGGTGACCTGAGGGGGATCACCGAACGCCTCCCGCACCTCGGCGCGCTCGGCGTCGACGCGCTCTGGCTCAGCCCGTTCTACCCGTCCGAGCTGGCCGACGGCGGCTACGACGTCATCGACCCCCGTGAGGTCGACCCGCGCCTGGGCTCCCTGGCCGACTTCGACGCGATGGTCGCCGAGGCCCACCGCCTCGGGCTGAAGGTGATCGTCGACATCGTCCCCAACCACACCTCGCACCGGCACGTCTGGTTCCGGGAGGCGCTGGCCGCCGGCCCCGGCTCCCCGGCCCGCGACCGCTACGTCTTCCGCGACGGGCGCGGCACGCACGGCGAACTCCCGCCCACCGACTGGCAGTCGGTGTTCGGCGGCAGCGCCTGGCAGCGCGTCCCGGACGGCCAGTGGTACCTGCACCTCTTCGCCCGCGAGCAGCCCGACCTCAACTGGGACCACGACGAGATCCGCGAGGACTTCCGCACCACCCTGCGCTTCTGGTCGGACCGGGGCGTCGACGGCTTCCGCGTGGACGTGGCCCACGCCCTGGCCAAGGATCTGACCGAGCCGCTCCGCGACCTCGGCGCCGCGGGAGCGGGCGCCGAGGACGTGCTCGCGGCCCTCACCCCCGGCAGCCACCCCTTCTACGACCGCGACGAGGTCCACGACATCTACCGCGACTGGCGCCGCGTCCTGGACTCCTACTCCCCGCCCCGCACGGCGGTCGCCGAGGCCTGGGTGCCGGGCACCCGCCGCGCGCTGTACGCCCGCCCCGACGAACTGAACCAGGCCTTCAACTTCGAGTATCTGCAGGCACCCTGGGACGCGAAGGCGGTCCGGGAGGTCATCACGTCCTCGCTCGCCACGGCCCGCGCGGTCGGCGCCTCCGCGACCTGGGTGCTCTCCAACCACGACGTCGTCCGCCACGCCTCGCGCCTGATGCTCCCGCCGGGCACGGACGAGAACGCCTGGCTGCTGTCCGGCGGCCGCGCCCCGCACGTCGACGAGGAGGCCGGCCTGCGCCGCGCCCGCGCGGCCACGCTGCTGATGCTGGCGCTGCCGGGATCGTCGTACGTCTACCAGGGGGAGGAACTCGGCCTGCCCGAGGTCGCCGACCTGCCCGTGGAGGTCCTCCAGGACCCGCTGTGGGAGCAGACGGGCCGGGTCCGCAAGGGCCGCGACGGCTGCCGGGTGCCGCTGCCGTGGACGACCACGGGTCCGTCGTACGGCTTCGGCGCGGGCGGCGCGTGGCTGCCGCAGCCGGAGTCCTTCGCGCGGTACGCCGTCCAGGCCCAGGACGGCACGGACGGCTCGACCCTGGAGCTGTACCGCACCGCCCTGCGCCTGCGCCGCAAGCTGCTGGACGGCGAGGACCTCACCTGGGCGGAGGACACCCCGCCCGGCGTACTGGCCTTCGCCCGCTCGGACGGCTGGCGGTGCGTCACCAACCTGTCGGACGCTCCGGTGCCGTGCCCGCCGGGCGAGGTGCTGCTCAGCAGCGCCCCGCAGGCCGGCGACGGCCGGATCGGCCCGGACACCACGGTCTGGCTGGCCTAGCGCAAGCCCGGGGCCGGACGGCCTCACCCCGTCGGCGTGGGGGCGGGCGCCGGAGCGACCCCGGCTCCCGCCGCCGCGGCGTCGATGTCCACGGGGGTGGCCGTGGCGGTGGGCGGCGGGGTGAGCACGACCATCGGCTGGCCCGCGGGCGGCGGTGGCGGGGTCAGGTCCGACGAGGGGAGCTTCGGCGGGGTGGTCTGCTGGAAGAGGGTCTGCTCGAAGTCGACCAGACCGGTCTTCTCCATCACCGTGATGTGGTCCAGGACGGTGTCGTTGGCCTGGTCGGCCAGCGCCCGGATGAGGGTGTTCTTGGTGGTGGAACGGACCTTCGCGATGGTGTTGAAGATCGAACCGTGCGTCATGCGCAGGATGTTCGCGAAGTCGGTGTCGAAGTCCTTGCCCGTCTTCGCGTTGATCTGGTTGACGAACGCCACCTGCTGCGGACTGGCCACGTTGGGCAGGGTGATGTTCAGCATGGGCGCCATCTTGCGGCAGGTCGTGTCCAGGGCGGCGTGACCGTCGATCAGGTGTTCGCTGGCCGTCTTGACCGCCGGACTCTGGCCCTTCTGCAGTCCGATCACCCCGAGGGGGTATTCCCAGAGCCCGGCCGCCCGCACCTTGACCACGAAGTCCCGGTCGCCCTCCGTCAGGGGCCCCCACTGGGTGTTGGCGATGATCCGGTCGTTCGAGGTGGACACCGTGTCCAGCCCCAGCATCGACGGATAGGCCAGAGCCGCGAGGGTCAAGCTCAGGGCGCCGCCCACGAAGGCAGTTCCCATCGCGTTCCGCGAAAAGCGCACCGTTCCTCCTGCCTGATCGGGAACACCGCCCGTGCTCGTTCACGCCCGGCGGGGTCCAACACACAGGAGTACGGACGAACGCCCGCCGGAACTCACCGCTTCCGGCAAAACTTGTCGTATCGGCCGACGGGGGAAGGAAGTCGCGGTGTCAGGACGGGCGAAGGTCACGGGGCTGACGTACTACCCGGTGAAGAGCTGCGCCGGGATCACGGTGCCCGAGGCGCTGATCACGCCCGACGGGCTGCCGCACGACCGGGCGTACGTGATCACCGACGAGACGGGCGGGCTGCGCTGGCAGGGGGGTGACCCCCGGATGGCGCTGATCACTCCCCAGCTCGTGGAGGAGGGCGCCGGGTTGACCCTGCGAGCCCCCGGCACGGCCGCACTGCGGGTGACCGGGGAGGGCGAGGAGGTCACGAAGGTGCCGGGGCAACCGTACGGCGCCGTCGACCAGGGCGAGGAGGCGGCCGCGTGGGTGACCGGGGTCCTCGGCCGCCCGAGCCGGCTGCTGCGCGTGCGTACGGCCCCCGGCGGCACCGCGGCCAACGACAGCCGCCTGCACGTGGTCTCGCGGGCGAGCCTGGACCTGCTCAACCGGCATCTGGCCGAGCGCGGCGTCGCCCCGCTCCCCGTGAACCGCTTCCGCCCCAACCTCGTCGTGGACGGCTGGGACACCCCGCACACGGAGGACACCGCCGCCCGCCTCCTGATCGGCGGCACCGAACTCGCCCTCACCGAACCGACGGTCCGCTGCGCGATCACGATGGTCGACCAGGAGACGGGCCGCAGGGCGGGCCCGGAACCCCTGCGCACCCTGGCGGACCACCGCCGCGCGGAGGACGGCGGCGGCACGGTCTTCGGGGCGTACTTCAGGGTGGTGCGGGAGGGGAAGGTGACGGTGGGGGACGCGGTGGAGGTCGCGGACTGCTGACGTACCGTCAGACGGCCTGGGCGCGTACGGCGTCGAGGAGGTGGGCGAGGGGGTGGGGGAGGCGGTGAGGACGGTGGTGGGAGCGTCGCTCTCGCGGAGGTGGAGGGTGGTGGGGGTGGGGGCGAGTTCGAGGCAGTCGTTGCCGTCCCCGCCGCCGGAGAACTGGCGGGAGCGCGCCTGTCACGTCGCCACACCTGAGGATCTCTTCGCCGCCGACTGAGCCGGGCTCCTGCTCGGACCTCGTCCCCGTGCCGGTCACCGGCAGACGCCCCGTCCCCCCGGCATCCGTCGTCCGGGGGACGGGGCGTCGTCCGGTTCCGTCAGTGGTACTGGCCCACCACGTAGTCCCCCGCCGGCTGCTGCGTGATCACGTTGCCGCGGTTGAAGGCGTTGATGAGGGCGATCTGGGTGACCAGGTCGGCGAGTTGGTCGTCGTCGTAGTGCTTGGCGGCGTTGGCCCACACCTCGTCGGGGACGCCGCCGGCCGCGTCGGCGATGCGGGTGCCCTCCTCCGCCAGTTCGAGGGCCGCGCGCTCGGCGTCGGTGAAGACCTTGGCCTCGCGCCAGGCGGCGACCAGGTGGAGTCGCTGCGCGGTCTCCCCGGCGGCCGTGGCGTCCTTGGTGTGCATGTCGATGCAGCCCGCGCAGCCGTTGATCTGGCTGGCGCGCAGCATGACCAGTTCGCGGGTCGAGGCGGGCAGCGTCGACTCCCCGAGGGTCATGGCGGCGGCGACGATGTGCTTCATTGCCTTGGCCGCGACCGGGCTGGCCATGACGTTCAACCGGGCTTCCATGGTGGGCTCCTGTGCCGTCGTAGGGGTGCGGTGTGTGCCTGCACCTCCTTGACCGCACAGCCCTCGTCGTCCTGACAGCAGTGGAGAGTGACCTGCGTCACCCCGGCGGCCGAGGTCCGCTGCAGTGGTGCCCCGTCTCTCAGTACCGCACCGCCCGTTTCACCTCCGCCTTCACCTCGCCCGAGAGCTGACGGTTGCTGCGGGCCGTCGCCGTGCCGGGTTTTCCGGCCGGGACGTCGGAGACGGTGACGACGACCGTGTCGAGCCACTTGCCGCCCTGGTCGGTGAAGTCCACCTGGACGGAGAAGGACCTCGTCGTGTCGTCGGTGTTGGTGGCGGTCACCTCGGCCGTGGTGCGGTCGCCGTCCGTCTTCGCAGGACCGGCCTTCACGTCGTCCTTCACCTCCGTCCCGCCCGTGATCCCGTCCAGCTTGCGGCCCGCCTCCGCGGTCGCCGAGGCGAAGCCCTCCGTGGCCCGGGAGGCGAGCGAGGACGCGGCGGCGGTGGCCTCGTCGCGGGCCGACTCCGCCGCGGACGCGGCCCGGCTGGCCACCCCCGAGGGGCTGTTCTCGTCCGAGCAGCCCGTGAGGACGGTGAGGCCGAGCAGCGCGGCGGCGCAGGTCGCGGTGAGCGCGGCTGCCCCGGTCTGGCGGGTGCGGTGGGCGGGCATGGTGCCTCCGGCGTCGGGGTCGGGGGGCGGCGGATCGGTGGGGCCTCCTCCCAGTGAAGGTCCGCCCGTCCCGCCGCGCACGCCGGCTCACCCGCACGGCGCAGTTCCCGTGGTGGTGGCCGTCCCCCGGACGGATCGTCGGGGAGCGCGACACTCGAGAGTTCGACAGAGAGGTGGGGCACGGCCATGGCCGAAGCGTCACAGCCCGGAAATCGCCCGGGGTCTCCCGTCCGGGATCCCTCGCACCAGGGCACCGGTCCCACCGGTGCGGGCAGCCGGTCCTCGATGCCGCCCGCAGAGGGCGGCCGCCGCCGGCGGAGTCGTCTTCGCGGGTGTGCTGATGCTGGTCAACGGCATCCTCGCCGTCTTCCAGGGCATCGCCGCGATCTCCGAGGACGACGTGTACGGCCGGGTCGGCGACTACGTCTACAAGATCGACCTCACCGGCTGGGGCTGGATCCTGCTGATCGTCGGCGTGGTGGCCGCGGTGGCCGGCGGGGGCGTCCTCGGGGGCGCGGCCTGGGCCCGCGTCACCGGCATCGTCCTCGCCTCCGTCAGCCTCGTCCTCCAGTTCCTCTTCCTGCCGTACGCCCCGGTCTGGTCGATCGTCCTGATCGCGATCGACGTGTTCGTGATCTGGGCCCTGGCGGTGTACCGGCCGGCGGCGCCGGGGCGGGCGGGCTGAGGACGCCGGCCGGTGCGCCCGTCACCCGCCGACGTCGACCGACTTCCTCCGCAGCCACGGCAGCGGTGACACCGCGGACCCCATGTACGGCGTGATCCGCACCTCGAAGTGCAGGTGCGGGCCGGTGACGTTGCCGGTCGCGCCGGCGAGGCCGAGGCGCTGGCCCGCCGCGACCCGCCCGCCCCTGCGGACGTCGATGCGCGACAGGTGGGCGTACTGCGTGAAGTAGCCGTCCGGGTGGCGGACGACGACCTGGTTGCCGAAGCCGTCGCCGCAGGTGGTGGCGCGGACGGTGCCGGGGCCGACGGCGTACACGGGGGTCCCGCCGGGCACCGCGAAGTCCTGGCCGGTGTGCCGGTGGGCCCAGTGGGAGCCGCGGGCGGCGTAACCGGCGGAGAGCCGGAAGCGGCGGGTCGGTGCCGTCCAGTCCCCGTCCCGGCCCGCGGGTGCCCGGCTGCGGGTGCGGGCGGCCGGGCAGCGGCCCGCGCGTCCGGAGGGGTCGACGGCGACGGGGTCTCCCGTGCCGCGGGCCACCGCCCACAGCACGTCCCACAGCCCGGCCCGGATGGCCTTGCGGCGGCGTTCGGCGGATCTGACCTTCTCGGGCAGGGCGTCCTGCGCGCGCAGCCGGTCGACGCGGGCGCGGGCCTTCTCGTGGGCGCGTACGGCGCGGGCGGTCTCCCCGCGGACCGCCGCGCTCCCCGCCCCGGGCGGGACCCCGTGGCCTGCCGCCACGGCGGGCGGTGCGGCGGCCGGGACCCCGTGGTTCGCCGCCCCGGCGGGCACCGCGGTGAGCGCGACCAGCACACCCGCGATCAGCACGGCCGCCAGGGTGGACGGAAGGGCGGCCAGGTGCCTGCGCGCAGGGGCGAGGCACGTCCGCGGAAGGCGCGCGTGGTGTTCTCGTCGCATCCTGGGATCATCGGACCGGCGGTCGCGGAGGGCGGGACGGCACGCCCGGCGTTCAGCCGAACGGACCCGCCGTCAGCGCGTGTTCGAGACACCCGTCCGGTAGGCGGCCGACGCCCGCGGATTGTCCCGGCACCGCCACACCCCGTGCGGGCAGTAGTCGGTGATGGTCTGGTACAGCGGCCGGTGCCGGGCGAACCAGCCGAGCATGCCCCGCACGTAGACGGCGTCGTCCCCGTTCCGGAACAGCCCCCACTCCGGGTACGACACCGGCTTGCCGTGCTCCGCCGCGAACCGCACGTGCGCCGCCAGCCCGTACGGCTCGGCCACCTGCTTTTCGAAGGACATGCCCGCGGGCTGGTCGTAGGCGTCCATGCCGACGATGTCGACGTGGGCGTCGCCGGGGTAGCAGTCGGTCCACGGGACGGCGTCCCGCCCCCGGCTCGGCGTGAACTCGAACCGGAACCGCTGCCCCGGAACCGACCGCATCGCGGTCACGATCCGCGCCCAATAGGCCTTCCAGGCAAGGGGATCCGGCCCGCAGCGGTGGGTGTAGGTGACCCCGTTCATCTCCCAGCCGACGACGAGCACGCTGTCCGGCACCCCGAGTCCGACCAGCCGCCGGCCGAGCGCCCGGAAGTGACCGTCGTACGCGCCGCGCGCCCCCGTGCGCAGCTCGTCCCGGACGACGGCGTCGGGCAGTCGCTCCTCGGTGCGCTCCAGCATCGGCACGTTCAGCACGAACATCCGGTCCGCGCGGGCCGTCCGCCACCGCGCCCAGTGCTCCAGATAGCCGGGCGCCCCCTCGATGTTGCTCCACCGGTCCCCGGGCAGGTAGGCCCGCCCGACCCGGGGCGTCGCGGCCCCCACCCACCCGTCCAGTCCCGCGATCCGCCGCACCCCGGCGCCGTCGTACCCGACGTACGCCCCGAACGCCGCCGCGGGCACCGTCGGCCCGCCCCCGAGCGGCACGCAGGAGGGCCAGGCGACCAGGGCGACGGCGGCGAGAACCGTCCCGACGACGACACGGAGGAACTGAGACACCGGCTCAGGATGACGACCGTCCACGCACCGGCAGGCGCGACCGGCCCCGCGGCACTCGGACGGAGTCGGGCCCGGAGAGCAGTTCGGACGTCCCCCCGGACCGGAACCGGGCGTCCCCGCCGACGATGCCACGGCCGCCCCGGTGACGGTTCGGGCCGGGCGGGCCGGTCACCGGTTCGGATGCAGTTCCGGCCAACAGGCAACCCGGGCAAGGGTTTTACCTCTCTCACAGTGTGCTCACAGGCTCTCCCGGGACGCGTGGGGTGCGTTCGTACGGTGGGTGGGTCCGGGGGCTGTCCAGTCCGATGCCGCTGACCACGGCACTCGCAGACGAGGAACCGATGACCAGTCAGCCAGACCGCAAGAACCTCAAGCGCGCGGCGTTCGCCGCGGGGGCCGCGCTCGCCGTCGTCGCCGTCGCCGGGGCCGCTCCCGGCGCCGGCGCGGCACCGCAGGCCAAGCCCGGGGTGCCGCAGCTCAAACTGATCGCCGCGTCGAAGTCCGTGACGCTCGACCGGTGGGACTGGGAGGGGGAGCCCCCCGGGGTCTTCCTGGACCTGGGCACCTACGTCCAGGTCGAGAACGCGCCGCTGGAGTTCCAGGTGACGCGCACGTCGTACAAGACCCCCGTCGTCGCCCGGCAGATCCTGCGCGACGGGACGAAGGTGAAGAAGAAGACGCTGCCCGCCGGGCTCGTCGAGGACTTCAGCGGGCTGCCCGGCTTCCTGGAGGTGTCCGTCACGGACGCCGCCGGGAAGGAAGTGGCCACCACCAAGGGCACCTTCTGCCCCAACAACGCCTCCGGGCGCGTCCGTCCGGACGCCCCGGCCACCTCGCACTATCCGGAGAGCTGCCCCACCAACCCCTTCACCCTGGGCTCGGTGTGGGGCGTCGAGAAGGGCTGGGCGGCCAACTCCAGCACCGTCGACTACGACGAGCGCGTCGACCTCCCGGCGGGCGAGTACACCGCCAGGGTCGGGGTGGCGAAGAAGTACCGCGACCTGTTCGGCATGCCCGACGAGCGGCCGACCGTCAAGGTGACGGTCCGGCAGCAGTCCGACGGGGGGGAGGGCGCCGCGGGGCTGCGGTCCTCCTCCGCGCACGGGGAGCACGGGCAGCACGCCGCTCACGCCTCCGGCGGGCACCACTACGGGCCCCGCGGCGCCGACGCCCCCACCCCGCCCGCCCTCTCCCACGCCCTGGAGGACCGGGGCCTCGCCCACCACCTCGGTGACGGCGCGGGGCACACCGACGGCTCCCGTGTCGCGCCCGCGCTGCAGGCCGGGGCCAAGGCTCCCACGGGCCGGGCGGGCGTCCCGGCGAACGTGCCCAAGCCCGACCTGCGGTCCCTGCCGGCCTGGGACATCGCCGTCACCGACGGCGAGGACGGCGACGTACCGGGCAAGGACTACCTCGCCTTCAGCGCGAACGTGTGGAACGCCGGCCCCGCCCCGCTCGTCGTCGACGGCTTCCGCAGCCCCGGCGAGGACCTCATGGACGCCTACCAGTACTTCTACGACGCCGCCGGCAAGCAGGTCGGCTACACCCCCACCGGCACCATGGAGTGGGACCCGCGCATCGGCCACGAGCACTGGCACTTCACCGACTTCGCCAGCTACCGGCTGCTCAGCGAGGACAAGACCAAGGAGGTCCGCAGCGGCAAGGAGGCGTTCTGCCTCGCCAACACCGACGCCGTCGACTACACGGTGAAGAACGCCAACTGGCACCCCTACAACACCGATCTGTCGACCGCGTGCGGCCGGCAGAACTCCATCTCGGTGCGGGAGGTCCTCGACGTCGGTTCCGGTGACACGTACACCCAGTACCGTCCCGGCCAGTCCTTCGACATCACCGACCTGCCGAACGGCACGTACTACATCGAGGTCCTCGCCAACCCGGCCAACCGCCTCCAGGAGACGGACCTGAAGAACAACGTCTCCCTGCGCAAGGTCGTCCTCGGCGGCGCCCCGGGCGCCCGCACGGTCTCGGTCCCGCCGTACGAGCTGATCAACACCCCGTAGGCGGCGCGCGGCACGCGGGACGGGCCCGTGGACCGGGCGGATCCGGGAGAACCCGCTGGACAGGGCCCCCGAGCCGCTGCCACGCTCCCCGCGTGCCGCTGACTCTTCCCGACCTCCTCGCCCGTACGGCGCTCACCGCCCGGCTGGGGCCGGTCCGTGTCGGGGCGTCCTGGGCGGACGTCACGGCGCTGCTGGGCGAGCCCCGCGAGGTGCTCCGGAGCAGGCGGTGGCCCCGGCTGTACGGCTACGGCGACCTGGAGGTCCTCGTCTGCCGGTGCGGGCGGGTGCGGCTCGTGACCGTGCAGACGGGAACCGGCACCGTCGAACTGCCCACCTGCGAAGACACGTTCCGCGGCGAGCCGACCGAGGCCGAGGTGATCGCCGCGCTGGACCGGACCGGCTGCCCCTGGGAGGCCGACTCCGCGCACACCTTCGGCGACCAGCGCGGTCTGCGGGTGCCCGCGACCTCCGCCCTGTTCGTCTTCGTCGTGCCCGGGTTCGTCGTGCCCGGGGACGGCCGCCCACGGCTGCACTCGCTGGGACTGCCGGGAGACGGGCACGCCTGCCAGGCCTGACCGGAGGAGGCAACCATCGCGCCGTCACGGGAGTCTGGTGAGACGTCAGGGGTATCGGGGACGTATGTATACCCGCATGTAGGGTTTCGTCGTCCACGAAGATCCAGCACCGGACGATCCGAGCACGGTGTACGGGGTGAAGAACGGCCGAGGCGGAGGCGAGTGCCGGTGAGCGGGACGAGAAGGCGTGGGCACACCCAGGCGGAGGCGACCGGCCGCGGGAGCAGGACGCGGCGGGGCGGTGACCGGGGCGGACCCGGCAGGACGCGGCTGACCCGGCGCGGGCGGCTCGTGGCCTGGGGCGCCGGGGTGACCGCCGTGGTCGTCCTCGGTGTCGGCGGCGTCGGCGCGTGGGTCTACAACGACCTCAACAACAACATCGACTCCGCCGACGTGGACGGCAAACTGGGCGGCGACCGGCCCGAGAACCTCAGTCCGGGCTCGAAGAACATCATGGTCGTCGGCTCCGACAGCCGGGACGGCGCGAACGCCAAGTACGGCAAGGACCTGACCACCATGCAGTCGGACACGCTCATGGTGCTGCACATCCCGGCGAACCGGGAATGGGCCGCGGTGGTGTCCTTCCCGCGCGACTCCTGGGTGGACATACCCTCCTGCGAGATGGGGGACGGCAAGACCTCCACCCCGCACAAGGCCAAGATCAACGAGGCGTTCGCGATCGGCGGCAGCAGCGGCGAGGTCGCCGAGGCCGCCGCGTGCAGCATCAAGACCGTCGAGGCCCACACCGGCCTGCGCATCGACCACTTCATGTCGGTCGACTTCTCCGGCTTCAAGGGCATGGTCGACGCGCTCGACGGCATCGAGGTCTGCCCGAAGGAGCCCATCAAGTCCGACAAGGCCAAACTGGAGATGGACGCCGGCTGCCAGACCGTCGACGGCGAGAAGGCCCTCGGCTACGTCCGGGTCCGCTACGGCGTCGGCGACGGCTCCGACATCGGCCGCATCGGCCGCCAGCAGGAGTTCATGAACGCCCTCGCGAAGAAGGCCCAGTCGAAGCTGACCAGCCCCGACGCCCTGTACGGCTTCCTCCAGTCCGCCACCGAGTCGCTGACCACGGACCCGGACCTGGCCGGCATCAAGCAGATCTACGGGCTGGCCGACGAACTCAAGGGCATCCCCAGCGACCGGCTGGCCTTCCTCACCGTGCCCAACTACCCCCGCGAGGCGGACGTCCCGACGGACAAGGCCAACGTCGTCTGGCAGTACCCGCAGGCGGCCGACCTGTTCACCTCCCTGGCCAAGGACAAGGAGATGACCAAGGCCCGGCTGCAGGCCGCGGCGAAGGACCTCGTGTACGCCTCCCAGGTCAGCGTCCGGGTCCTCAACGGCACCGGACGGTCCGGGCGCGCCGCGGCCGTCGCCGAGAAGCTCCGCACGATGGGCTTCACCGTGAGCGGTACGGGCAACGCCCCCGAGACGGTGACCCGTACGTCCGTCAGCTTCCCGGCCGGGCTGGAGAAGCAGGCCGCGGTGCTGTCCTCACGGCTGCCGAAGACGCGGTCGGCCGCGGCGGCGGACGCGCAGGCGGGAGTCGTCACGCTGGTCGTCGGACCGGACCTGGACGTCGACGAGATGGGCTGACGGAGCCTCTCGCGGCACGAGTTGGCGAGGCGCGGGGAACCGTGTAACATTGATCTTGAGCTGGTCGCCACAACAGCGGCGAATCGGTTCTGCGTTGGTGGTCCAAGGAAAGACGCCCCACTTCCTGTGGGGAGATGCAGGTGCAAGGCCTGCCCGGCGCTCCAGCGAACGAGTCCCACCCCGTGTCGAACGGGGTGGGACTCGTTCTGTTTCACCGGCTTCCCCACGTCGTGCGGTGGGTGCGGGGGCGGTCGCCGCGTTGCCCGCCGTCCGCCTCGGCCGTCCGGCCGGTCCGCACGGCAGGCGGACCGCCTGCCGTGCGGACCCGAGGCCCCCGGCCCGGGTCGGGACCGGACGGTGCCGCCCGGCTCAGCCGCTCTTCGGGGGGACCTGGGGGGACGCGGGTCCGATACCGGGCGCGGTGTCCCTCCGGCCTGCCGGAAGGGCGACTCGCCGCGGGGAGCCGGGTGTGCCGCCGGGCCGTCCCTGCGCGGGTACGACTCCGGGCCCTGCCGTCTGTTCGGGTGCGGCCCACCCTCCGCCCGTCCGCCGGACCGCGCGTCGCCAGAGGCGGGGGAGGAAGGTGTAGAAGCGGTCGGGGAGGAACACGGCGTCCGCGATGATCATCGCGCCGGAGAAGAGGGGCAGCCCCATGAGCACCGCGATGCCGACGTGCATGCTCAGCAGCATCGCGAGAACGGGGTACTTGAGCCTGCCGAAGAGCACGAACGGGAAGGCCACCTGCAGGAGCACGGTCAGGTAGCCCGCGACCGCGACCAGGAGGGTGTACTGGTCCACGAAGTGGGAGAGCGCGGGCCAGGGCCGGAAGAGTTCGAGGTTCAGGGCGTAGTGGAGAGCGGTGCCGCCGCCCCAGGTCGCGCCCTGGACCTTGTACAGACCGGCCGACCCGTACAGGAAGCAGACCTGCGCCGCGATGACGAACATGCCGCAGTTGTGCACCACCGTGATCAGGGTGGTGCGGACATCGCGGAGTTGCCCGGCGAAGGGGCTCCTCGCCGGTTCCGGCGCGCTGCCCGCACGGACCGCTTCGAGTCTCTTCCTGCGCGCGTCCAGGGACCAGCGCCGACCGCACGCGGTGAGGACGAGGTAGAGGGCCATCAGCAGGACCAGGTTGTCGCCCCCGTCCGTCATGAAGATCGCCCGGCCGTGGAACGAGGCCACCACGACGGCGAAGAGGACGGACGTCACGCGGGTCCGCCAGCCCAGCAGGAACAGCGCGGACGTGACGAGGGCCAGCGCGTAGCAGAGCTCGAAGTAGGCGCGGTCGTCGGACAGGGTCAGGACGCTCCTCCACCCCGTCTGTTCGAAGAGCTGGTGTGCCAGGGCGGGCGTCCACGGGGAGTCCGGGCCCCAGATCTGGGCACGGTGGGGGAACTCGCGCAGCAGGAAGACCAGGTAGAGCAGTCCGTAGCCGATGCGCAGCACCGACGCGGCGTACAGGGACACCGGCCGACCGGTCACCAGCTCCCGGGCGGCGCCGATCCGGTCGGCGAGCCACCGGCGGCCGACGGCGGACGTGGTCCTTCGGGCCTCACTCTCCATGGCCGCTCACCTTCCACCAGGGCAGGAGCCGGTTCTCGACCGGCGTCGGGGGACGATCGCCGTCGGCAGTGCCGGGCGCGGCGACGGGCAGGGTGACGACGCGCAGCTGAACGAAGCCGAAGGCTCCGCCGTCGTGGGCGGCGACGCGGTCCGCGGCGATGTTGCCCAGGTATCTCTGCATCATCAGGGCGCGTTCCGTACGCGCCTTGTCGTCTCCTCCGTGGGAGTCGACGTAGGCGGCCCACGCGCGGCGCAGCATGTTCTGGGCCGTGTGGCTCGGGAACGGCTGGTGCGCGACCGCGGAGGCGTCCACGGCGGTCAGGTCGAACCAGGCACTCACCCGCATCGATCCGCCGGGGCCGGTGTGTGCGGTTCTCGCCAGGATCTGCCGGTTGACGGATTCGGGATCCGGTGCGAAAAGCCGCCAATTCTGTTCGAAGTAGGGGTAAACCCAGGAATTGATCATCGGGCTGTACCGCTTGGAGACGGGGTTGGCCGGTGCCACGTGAAGGAACACCAGAACCACGTGGACGACACTCGCCGTGAGGCACAGGAAAACGGCGGTACGCAGTGCGTAGGTCAGCGCACGGGCACGTCTCGGCAACCCGGGCGGTGCGGCCGTGGCGTCAGGAATTTCCCGCCCGACCGGATCCGATGCGGAATGCTGAACTTCCTTCGCGTCCGCTGAGTGAATTCCGCCCGACACTGCACACCCTGTCTTTCTCGTTCCGACTGCTCGCACCCGCGTTCCGCGCCGGCTGCCACCGGCGGCGCGCGGCGGATTCGATGGGAATTCCGCCGCGCGCCGTCATCCGGTGAGCGCACTGATCGAAGCGCGCCGCCTAGCCCTCGTGACCCTTGGAGTGGTCGTCGCCCTCGTGGGTCTCGGGAACGTCGTCGTAGCCGAAGTTCTCGTCCGACTGCTTGTCGTGGTCGTACCCGCCGGGGTGGGGCTTGCCGCCGTGGTCGGGCCCACCGTGTTCGTGCTTGCCGCCGTGGTCCGGCTTGCCGTGGCCGTGCTCGCCGCCCTGGCCCGGCTGCCCCTCGCCCTCGTGATCCGGCCCGCCCGGCGCATGGTCGGGACCGCCGTGCCCGCCACCGGGGCCGCCGCCGTGCCCGCCAGTGGTGTTGCCGCCGATCGTGTTGCCCTCGGTGTTCCCGCCGGTCGTGTTGCCCGCGTTGTTCCCGGCGGTGTTGCCCGCGGTGTTCCCGGACGTGTTGCCCGAAGTACCGCCGGAGGTGACGAGCGGTCCGCCCAGGAGGCCGCCGCTGACCAGGCCGCCGCCGAGGAGTCCGCCGCCCGTGGTCGTGCCGGTGGTGGTTCCGGTCGTCGTGCCGGTGGTGGTTCCGGTAGTGGTTCCGGTCGTCGTGCCGGTGGTGGTTCCGGCCGTCGTACCGCCGGTGGTGGAGGCCGCGCAGCCGCCGAGGAAGATCCTGTTGTTGTTGAGGGTCACGGAGCCTTCCTGCGCCAGCAACCGGCCCTCGACGTTGGCACCCTGGTTCGCGCTGATCGAGATTCCGGTCATGAGCGTGCCCACGAAGCTGGAGGTGACGCCCAGCGTCGCCGATGCCCCGACCTCCCAGAACACGTTGCAGGCCGAAGCGCCGTTGGTGAGGAGGATCCGGCTGGAGGTCGCCGTCGTCAGCGATTCGGGGATCTGGAAGACCCAGACCGCGTCGGAGCTTCCCTGACCGTCCAGGACCAGGTCGCCGGTGATACCGACGCCGGACGTGGCGCGGTAGACGCCGGGAAGCAGCGCCGGGCCGCCGCCGATTCCCGCCGGAAGGGCGAAGTCCGGCGCCTGGCCGGCGGCGTTGTTGAACGCCACGAGCAGGTCGGCCTTGGCCTGGAGGGCCGCGGCGTCCGCGGCGTGGATGGCGCCTCCCACCTGGCCGGGCGGGAATCCGGTGATGGACGGGGTCGGGTGGGTCCCGAGGTCGTGGGCGAGCACCGAGTTGCCGGTGTTGGTCACTCCCGCACCCGCCAGAACGGAGTAACTGGCGGTCGTTCCCAGAGGTACGGGCAACGCGATGGCCGACGCCGCCGTCGGCGTCATGAAGACCATCGCGGCGGAAACCGTCGTGGCGAGGGCCGAGGCCAGCAGGCCGGACAAAGTGCGGCGGCGAACCGCTTGGGGAATCTTCAGCTTCATCGAAAGGCCATTTCCTTGTGTGGGGGCCGTGGGGTGCCGGGCCCTGCCGGACGCCCGGAAATCCTTGTTCGTTGCTGCCGCCGCATATTACGCAGAAATATCCTGGCGCCAAGTCGGACGGGACCGGGAGGAATTGCCGCTCATTCAAGTGGCGCACCGCGTTACGGAAATAATTTGATTCATATTTCCGATCATTTCCGTGCCCTCGGACGGGTGGATCCGCCGCACCGGAATCGGCCACCCGCGCTGCACGGCCGGCGCGGACGCCGAGGCGCGGGGCGCGGGCGGCGGGTGGCGGAACGGCCGGGGGGACGCATGTGCCCCGCCCTGCGGTCGCGAACCCGGCGGGGGCGGTCCCCCCGCCCCTCTCGCTCTCCGGGGGCGATTACCTCACCGTCCGACGCGCAAAAATCTGTCGTCGTCGGAGTAGACATTGGGCGGTGGCGCGGCTATGGTTTCTCTCGTAGCCAGAAGGACCCAAGGGCCCGGCAGACACGAACTGCCGGGCAGCAGTACCGCAGTTGCAGTGCGCAGGACGGTTCGGTGGTGGAGTTTCGAAGCCAGGTTTGTCGCAGGACGGCGACGGGGCTGACGACCGGACCGGGTGGCCCGCAGTGATCAGGGGCCGCCACGAGCAGTACCAGTAGTACGCAGTACCAGCAGTACGCAGTTCCCCGTTTGGCAAGCAGTTGATCACCGAGGGAAGAACGGAGGAGCCGAACGCCATCAGGATCGCCCGGGCGAGTGCCTTGAACCCGGGTACCGCAGGACATCGATAGTGAGGTGGTCTCCGGTCGAGCAACCGCGATCCCGGCACCCCCGACAGCGTTTCGGTCGGGGCTGCGGAAACAGAGGGCCGGCGCATCACGAAGGCCGGCAGATGGTGTAGCAGTTCCTTCGGGCCCTGGCGCCGTACGGCGCCAGGGCCCTCCTACGTGTTCCCCGCAGAGGTGCCGCCGGCATCCGACCCGCACCCCGCACCCCGTGGCGTCGCGCCGGGCCGCCCGCTTCAGCCGACTCCAGAATGTGGACGCATGATCGCCGAAGACGCTCAGCCGCCGGCCCACGGACGGGAGCCCCGGCCCCGCCCCGGCACCACGCCCGACCCCCTCCGTCCCCCCGCCGCCGACGCGCCCGCCGACACGGCCGGCCGGCCGACCGCGGCCGCCGCCCTGGAGGACGGCGTCGAGCGGGCGGTGGCCGTGCTGAAGCCGAAGATGCGCGGCTGGCTGCACGCCGGCGTGTTCCCCCTCGCGCTGGCCGGTGGCATCGTCCTGGTCGCCGTCTCCCGCTCGGACGCCGCCGTGGCGGCCTGCACCGTGTACGCGCTGTCGGCCTGCCTGCTCTTCGGCACCAGCGCCGTCTACCACCGCGGGACGTGGGGCCCGCGCGGTGAGGCGGTCCTGCGGCGGCTCGACCACGCGAACATCTTCCTGATCATCGCCGGCACCTACACACCGCTGGCGGTACTGCTGCTCGACGCGGACCGGCAGCGGGTGCTGCTGGCCGCGGTGTGGGCGGGCGCCCTGGCCGGCATCGCCTTCCGCACCCTGTGGATCGGGGCTCCCCGATGGCTGTACACGCCGTGCTACATCGTGCTGGGCTGGGTGGCCGTCTTCTACCTGCCGGACTTCGCGCGCACCGGCGGCACCGCGGTCGTCGTCCTCGTCATCGCCGGCGGCCTGCTCTACACCGCGGGCGCCGTCGTCTACGGGCTCAAGCGCCCCGACCCGTCCCCGGCCTGGTTCGGCTTCCACGAGGTCTTCCACGCCCTGACCATCGCCGCCTTCACCGCGCACTACACGGCCATCCTCCTGGCGGCCACGTGACGGAGGCGGGGCGGGCCGGGGCCCCCGCTTCGGGTGGTGGTCGGCGGCAAGCCGGGATTCGGAGGGGGATGGCAGTCCCGGCGAGGGCCGACGTGTGTCCGGGCGCAGGTGGTCACCTGCTGCGCCGACCCCAGGGCCTCTCGTTCGGATCATGCCGGGCTCGCGGGCCCTGACGCCCTCCTCCGCCTTGCGATGCACGGCATCAGACCCCGCTCCCCGATCCGGCCTGATCCGGATGAAAGACTCCAAGGTGCCGAAGCCCCCGCAAAACCAGCCGAGTTGGCATATTCACCCACGCGAGTGAGCCGCGCCCGGCGGGAGGGAGGGGTGGGGCTCGGTGGGGTTTCTTTCCCCCTGATGATCCTTGGGGAAGATCGCCCATTGGCGCCGCAGCCCGAGTTCTCGGGCTGCGGCCGCACGGTCCGAGTCCGTGGCCGCCTCGCCGGGTGGACCCCGCACCGGGATATAACCGGACGATGATCTACCACCTGGTCCCGAAGGCGGAGTGGGACGCCCGTCCCGACCATCCGTACGCGCCCGCCTCCCTCGGCGAGGAGGGCTTCGTGCACTGTTCGCCGGACGAGGCGACGACGCTGGCCGTCGCCGATGCCTTCTACCGCACGGCCCCCCGACCGCTCCTGGCGCTCCTCGTCGACGAGGACCGCCTGACCGCCCGCTGCGCCTGGGAGGCGGCGGCCCCGGCCCCGCCACCAGGTGTCCCCGACTCCACCCGGTTCCCCCACGTCTTCGGCCCCCTCGACCGTGACGCGGTCACCGCTGTGCTGGAAGTCCAGTGGGACGAGAACGACAGGGCGACGGGACTGACTACGCTGGGTACATGTCGCTGAAGCGCATCGACGTCTACGCCGACCCCGAGGACCTGGCGATCATCAGGGAGGCGGCCGCGCGGCGGGGTGTGAGCGAGACGGAGATCATCCGGCAAGGCATCCACCTCGCGGCGATGGCCCACCGGGTCCGGGACGAACCGCCGTTCTCCGGCGCCGCCGAGGGGCCCGGTCGTACGGCGTCCCGGGCCGAGGTCCGTGACGCCGTCGCCGACGCCGTACGCCGCCAGAGCGGCTCGGCCCCGGAGCGCACCACCTGATCTCCGGTGGCAGCCGGACGGCAGTGCGGCCGCGCCTCAGCGGTCGTCCGGATCGTCGCGCGGCACCAGCGTGACCCGGTGCAGGTTGCAGGTGAAGGGGGAGGGCGCCGCGGCGGCGACCGGGCCCTGCGAGAGGTGGGCCTTGAGAGCGACGCTGACCAGGCTCATCAGCAGGTCCACGTCGGTGTCGCAGTCGAGGTGGACGGTGACCCAGCGGGAACCGGGCACCACCCGCACCGCCGTCGATCCCATGAGGTCGGAGTGGATCCGCCGGATGGCCGGAACGGTCAGATGCAGGTCCACGTCCCGGTCGGAGTGGAAGTGGAGTATCTCGCTGTGGACGGAGCGCAACGCCCGCCCTGCGCCACAACTGGCCTGTCCCGTACTGAGGTCGGGCCAGACTTCCAGTCGCGCCATGGCGCGCTCGGCCAGAGTCATGGCCTCATGGTCGCCTGCTTGCCGCCCGGCTACCAGGGGTTGAACGAAATGTGACTGTGGCGTGAGGCCGCCGTCACGTGCCGTACGTGGCCCGTGACGCCCCGGTCGCCTTCGCCGGTGCCCTCCTGCGCACGAGCACGAACAAGCGCACCGGCGGCGAACGTGTGGTCGATGCCGACCGGGGGGTCGCGCACCCGCCTGCCGCAGGCGTCCGGCGCCGGGCGGCGGTGACCGCGGTACGGGAGGACCGGGGCGGCAGGGCCCGCCGGACCGGGCCCGCCGGCCCTGCCGCCCCTCAGTGCTCCGTCACTGATCCGCGTACCTGAGGTCCCCGATCGTCCACGCGCTCACGTCTTCCAGGGCGACGCGGTACATGCCGCCGGTGTCGGGGATGCCGAAGTTGCCCTGGAGGATGCGGGCCACGTGGAAGTGCAGATGGGTGGGCCGTCCGGCCCGCGGTTCGGGAGGTGCGTCGGTGCCGTCCGCGCGGGTGAACACCGAGGAGAACGCCCCGAGCTGGTCGGAGGCCTCGAGTACCTCCGCCACCCGCTGCTTCCACAGGGTCTCCGGTGCGAGCCGGCCCGTGATCACGGCCCCGGGGATCACCACGGTGAGGGACATCCGACTGTTGTGCTCCGACTCCACCCTTGCAGCGATGTCGACGAGCAGGTCATCAGCGTGCGCCATGAGTGTGGAGCCTACTCGGTGGCGGGTCCGCTCTGCCCGGGGGATGCCTGCTGGACCACCTCGAAGGACCACAGCGTGGCACCCGAGGCGGCCGGTTTCCGCTGTTCGGCGCCCTCGGCACCGCCCTCGCCGCCGTGCGCCGCCTGGGCCCGCCCGGACATCCAGTTCTGGAAGTCCTCCTCGCTGCGCCAGCGCGTGTAGACGAGGTAGGTGTCGGTGCCCTCGACCGGGCGCAGCAGCTCGAACCACTCGAACCCGTCCGAGTTCTCGACCGCGCCCGCCCGCGCGGCGAACCGCTTCTCCAGCGTCTCGCGCTGCTCCTCGGGAACGGTCAGCACATTGATCTTGACGATGCTCATGACCCCCATTGTCCGCCGTCCACGGGGAGGGTGCCCACCGGCCCCACCCCCCGCCGGCCGGCGCCCACGGCTGACGCGTCGTCATCACCAGTGCCCGCCCGGTAAGTTGCGGTCGACCGGCACCGCTGAGCCGCCGCCTCCCGGACCACCCGCGAAACCGGCACATCTGTACGAGCGCGGCCGTTAGGTTGACCCCATGGAACAGGGTGGGGAACCGCGACTCCCGTCGTACCGGTGGGCCGACGCGGGCGGCCGCGGCGGTCCCGGGGCCGTCCGGCCCGTGAGGGACCGATGACCGGGCCCGGCCGCGGCGGCTTCGCGCCGTGGGCGCGGCACTTCGAGGACGAGCGCGAGCGCCGCGACGCCCGGGGCGACCCGGACTGGGCGCGGGGCGCGACACTGCACCCTGCGGTGTGGTCCGGCATCCAGCGCTTCCAGGTCGGCGAGGACGGCGACGGCGCCCACCTCGTCGCCAAGGCCGACCGGGCCGGTGACCCCGACTACGCGCGGGCGGTCCGGCTGTTCGTCGCCGAGGAGCGCGACCACGCCCGCCTCCTCGCCCGGCTGCTGGCCGCGGGCGGCAGGCCGACCCTGGCCGGTCACTGGACCGACGCCGTCTTCGTACGGCTGCGGCGGCTCATGGGCCTGCGCCTGGAACTGCTCGTGCTGATGATCGCGGAGGTGGTGGCACTGCGGTACTACCGCACCCTGCGCGACGGCACCGACGACCCGCTGACCGCGGACGTCGCCGGCCGGATCCTCGCCGACGAACAACGCCACGTGCCCTTCCACTGCGAGCGGCTGCGCGCCTGTCTCGCGGAGCTGCCCCGGCCGGCCCGGCAACCCGTGCTGGCGTCGTGGCGGGTGCTCCTGCTCGCGGTGTCGCTGGTCGTCGCCGTCGACCACGGTCCGGGGCTGCGCCGGCTCGGCCTCGGACGCCGGCGTTTCGTGGCGGACGTCATGGCCTCCTCCGGTGAGGTGGTCTCCGCCGTGCTCGCACCGGTCAGCCGGAACCCCGCCCCGAACCGGAACCCGAAGGCGAATTCGAGTGGGACCGCGTGTGCGAAGGGGAATCCTGCGCCTCGCTCGCGGCCCGCCGGTACTCGTCGTTGATCCGCCGGGCCTCCTCGAGCTGGTCCTCCAGGATGACGATGCGGCACGCGGCCTCGATCGGGGTGCCCTTGTCGACCAGCTCGCGGGCGCGGGCGGCGATGCGCAGCTGGTACCGCGAGTACCTGCGGTGCCCGCCTTCCGAGCGGAGCGGACTGATCAGGCGGGCCTCCCCGATGGCCCGGAGGAAACCGGGGGTGGTGCCGAGCATCTCGGCCGCCCGGCCCATCGAGTACGCCGGGTAGTCGTCGTCGTCCAGACGACCGCTGAGCGGGTTGTCTGCTGTCATGTCACCTCGTTGATCGCCGCGTAGAAGGGGCCCCGCCGCTGTCCGGCACCCGGGCCCCTGAGGAGATTCAACACCGTCCACCGGTCCCGCCGCCGTGCCGGTCCACCGTTACGGGTACCCCGCTCCGGTGTCCCCCGCTCCGGGCCGCCCCCGGCCGGGCATGCGGAAGGGCCCCGCCGGCAACTGCCGACGAGGCCCTTTCGTGCAGGTGGGAGGCGGTTCACCGGCCGTCCCCGCACGCCCTGGGGCGTGGTGTTTCCCTCTGGTCAGGCCGCCGAACCGAAGGCGGACCGGCGCTGGGACCGGCCGCGCGAGGACGACGCGTCGCCGGAGGACCGGCCCCGCTCGCCGCCGCGCGCGCCCCGCTCACCGCCGCGCTCGCCACCGCCACCGCGGCCGCGACGGCCGCGGGAGGACGAGCCGCCCGAGGAGGCGGAGCGCCGGGGGCGCTCCACGACCGGCGCGGTGATCACGACGGGGACGCCGGACGGGGTCTGGGCGCCGGTGATACGGCTCAGCTCCTCCTCGCCCGAGCGGACCGCGGTGACCTGGGCGGTGACGCCGGCCGCGGCCGTCAGCCGGCTCATGGCGCGCCGCTGGTCCGGGGTCACGAGGGTCACGACACTGCCGGACTCGCCCGCACGGGCGGTACGGCCGCCGCGGTGCAGATAGTCCTTGGGGTCGGTCGGCGGATCCACGTTGACGACCAGGTCCAGGCTGTCGACGTGGATGCCGCGCGCGGCCACGTTCGTCGCGACGAGCACGGTCACGTGGCCCGTCTTGAACTGGTCCAGCGTCCGGGTGCGCTGCGGCTGGGACTTGCCGCCGTGCAGGGCGGCGGCGCGCACGCCGTTGCTCAGCAGGTGCTTGGTCAGCCGGTCCACCGCGTGCTTGGTGTCCAGGAACATGATCACGCGGCCGTCGCGGGCCGCGATCTCGGTGGTCGTGCGCTGCTTGTCCGTGTCGTGGACGTGCAGGACGTGGTGCTCCATCGTGGTGACCGCGCCGGCCGACGGGTCGACGGAGTGGACGACCGGGTCGGAGAGGTAGCGGCGGACCAGCCGGTCGACGTTGCGGTCCAGGGTGGCCGAGAACAGCATCCGCTGACCGTCGGGCTTCACCTGGTCGAGCAGCGCGGTGACCTGCGGCATGAAGCCCATGTCGGCCATCTGGTCGGCCTCGTCGAGGACGGTGATGCGGACCTCGTCGAGGCGGCAGTCGCCCCGGTCGATGAGGTCCTTCAGCCGTCCCGGCGTGGCGACGACGACCTCGGCGCCGCCCCGCAGGGCGCTCGCCTGGCGGCCGATCGACATGCCGCCGACGACGGTGGCCAGCCGCAGCCGCACGGCGCGGGCGTACGGCGTCAGCGCGTCGGTGACCTGCTGGGCCAGCTCGCGGGTCGGCACGAGGACGAGGGCGAGCGGCTGACGCGCCTCGGCCCGCAGGCCCGCCGTACGGGCCAGCACCGCGAGGCCGAACGCGAGGGTCTTGCCGGAGCCGGTGCGGCCACGGCCGAGGACGTCACGACCGGCCAGGGAGTTCGGCAGGGTGGCGCCCTGGATGGGGAAGGGGACGGTCATGCCCTCGTTGGCCAGCGCGGCCGCCAGCGGCGCGGGCAGCCCCAGGTCGCCGAACGACTCGACGGCGGGCAGCGGGGGCGTCACCGTCTCCGGCAGCGCGAACTCGCCCTGCTGCGCCATCGGCCGGCGGCCGGAGCCGCCCTGCGAACGACGGGGCCCGGAGGAGCGGTTGCCGGAGGAGCGCTGCGGGGCGCCTGCGGAGCGGCCGTAGGAGCGGGCGCCGGAACGTGCATGGTTCATGCGGGGGAACCTTCCTTGATGCGGCGCGTATCAAGGAATTCCCGGAGCACGTGAAAGGCACGGAGAATTGCGAGAACGAGCCGGAGTGGGTGGGGCCGAAACAGGTGGACGGGAAACACGTCACCGTCCTGCGGGAAATCAGGTAATCCCACGCGGCACCCGGAAAAGCGGCGAGCCGGGGCCCGCACCCCACGGTGCGGGCCCCGGCTGCGTCACGCGTCAGGCAGGGTCAGGCGGGAACGATGTTCTCCGCCGTCGGGCCCTTCTGGCCCTGAGCGATGTCGAACGACACCTTCTGGCCTTCCTGGAGCTCACGGAAGCCCTGGGTCGCGATGTTCGAGTAGTGAGCGAAGACGTCGGGACCGCCGCCGTCCTGCTCGATGAAGCCGAAGCCCTTTTCAGAGTTGAACCACTTCACGGTGCCGCTGGCCATTTTTTTCTCCTTCGGGACGGTTCGGAGTCACCCTGTGTGACTCCGGTCGCCGTGATGATCACCCCGATGGAAAAACCTTCTGGCAACCACGACTGCAACTGACGAAGACACTAGCACGGTGCGTTCGGCCGAGTGCGCTGCACTATTTCGCCTGGTGAGCGGGGTGCGGGAATATTCACGGGGCGCTGCGTCAATTTCTCATCTGGTGACTGCAGATATTCCTCCATCGGCGCCCTCGCCTTCCGTTCGGAGGTACCGGACGCACCCCCGTGACCTCCTGCGACGATCTGCACGGGCACCGCCCCGCGCGAAACCCCCGCACTCTCGAATTCCCTCCGAATGCGACGAAGGACACATCGGTGGGAACACGAGACCGATGCGCGGGCCCTTCCGTAGTCCCGCCGGTGGATCCCGCAGGGCCCGCCGTACTGCGTTCTCAGTAGGAGGGATTGTCGGCAGGCGGACGACGACAGGCCGGGGGCGGTGCGGCGAGTCTGGACGGACAGTCGGCACCAGATGCGGAGACCCCCTGTCGTGGCTACTTTCCTCTATCGCGTGGGCCGCCTGGCCTTCCGGCGGCGCTGGTACGTCGCCCTGGTCTGGGCGGCGGTCCTGGCCGCCGTCGGGCTGGGCGCCCTCAAGGCCCCCGGAGCCGCCGACGAGCAGTTCTCGATGCCGGGCATCGAGTCCCAGAAGGCGTTCGACCTGCTGGATGAGCGCTTCCCCGGGGCCTCCGCCGACGGCGCCACCGCACGGGTCGTCTTCGTCGCCCCGGACGGCCGGAAGGTGATCGCGGCCGACAGCAGGCGGGCCGTCGAGGACGCGGTGGCCGACCTGGCCGGCGGACCGCAGGTCGCGAGCGCCGCCGACCCGTTCCGGGCGCGGGCGGTCAGCGAGGACGGCTCGACGGCGTACGCGACCGTCACCTACAAGGTCGCGGCGAACGAACTCACCGACGACAGCAGGGCCCGCCTGGACCGGGCCCTCACGGACGCCCGCGCCGCCGGGCTGACCGTCGAGGCCGGCGGGAACGCGCTGGAGAACGGGGCCGGGCCGGGCGGCGTCGCCGAGATCATCGGCGTCTCGATCGCCGCGGTCGTCCTGCTCGTCACCTTCGGTTCGCTCGCCGCGGCCGGACTGCCCCTGCTGACCGCGATCATCGGCGTCGGCGTGAGCATGGCCACGATCACGGCCCTCTCCGACGCCCTCGGCCTGTCCACGACGACCGGCACCCTGGCGATGATGCTCGGCCTGGCGGTCGGCATCGACTACGCCCTGTTCGTCGTCTCCCGCTACCGCGAGGAACGGGCCCACGGCCGGACGCCCGAGGAGGCGACCGGTCTCGCGGTCGGCACCGCCGGGTCGGCGGTCGTCTTCGCGGGCCTCACCGTCGTCATCGCCCTGGCCGGACTCGCCGTCGTCGGCATCCCGATGCTCACCAAGATGGGCCTCGCCGCGGCGGGCGCGGTCGTCCTCGCCGTACTGATCGCGCTGACGCTGGTGCCGGCCTTCCTCGGGTTCTGGCCGAACGCCGTGCTGGCGCGCAGGGCCCGCAGGAGCGGCCGGGTCGAGGGCGGCGCCGTCGACAACGGCGGCACCCGCTGGGCCCGGTTCGTGCTGCGCCGCCCGCTGCCCGTGCTGCTGCTCGGCGTGGTGGGCCTGGGCGCGCTCGCGCTGCCCGTGACCGACCTGCAGCTGGGCATGCCCGGTGACGAGGCGAAGCCCACCTCCGCCACCGAACGCCGGGCCTACGACGCGCTCGCCGACGGCTTCGGACCCGGCTTCAACGGGCCCCTGACCATCGTCGTCGACGCGCGCGGCGACTCCGACCCGAAGGCGGCCGCCGGGGCCGTCGCCGGCCTCATCGGCGGCACCGAGGGCGTCGTCTCGGTCTCCCCGGCCCGCTTCAACGAGGCCGGTGACACCGCCGTCTTCTCGGTCGTGCCGTCCACCGCGCCGACCGACGAGCGCACCAAGGACCTGGTGAAGACCATCCGGGGCGAGCGCCGCGGCGCCGAGGCCGAGACCGGCGCGACCTTCGAGGTCACCGGCAGCACCGCGCTGAACATCGACATCGCCGACAAGGTCCGGGCCGCGCTGGTCCCTTACCTGATCGTCGTGGTCGGCCTGGCGGTCGTGCTGCTGATGCTGGTCTTCCGGTCCCTGCTCGTGCCGCTCAAGGCGGCCCTCGGGTTCCTGCTGTCGGTGCTGGCCTCCCTCGGCGCGGTCGTCGTGGTCTTCCAGCAGGGCCACGGCGCCGGGATCCTCGGCGTGGAGCAGACCGGCCCGATCATGAGCCTGATGCCGATCTTCCTGGTGGGCATCGTGTTCGGCCTCGCCATGGACTACGAGGTCTTCCTCGTCTCCCGCATGCGCGAGGCGTACGTCCACGGCGAGCGGCCCGGCCAGGCGGTCACGTCCGGCTTCCGGCACAGCGCCCGGGTGGTCGTGGCCGCCGCGCTGATCATGATCGCGGTGTTCGCCGGGTTCATCGGCGAGAGCGACTCCATGATCAAGATGATCGGGTTCGGGCTGGCCGGAGCCGTCCTCTTCGACGCCTTCGTCGTCCGGATGGCGATCGTGCCGGCCGTGCTCGCCCTGCTCGGCGCCAGGGCCTGGTGGCTGCCCGGGTGGCTGGACCGGATCCTGCCCCGCGTCGACGTGGAGGGCGAGGCACTCGCCCACCGGCCCGCCCCCGGCGACCGGGACCCGGCCGACGAGCCGGCCGCCGCCGGCCTGGAGCCGGCCCGCACCTGAGCCCGCCCCGCCCGACCGGGACCGTCCGTGGTGAACGCCCCGGGCGGTCCCGTCGCCCCACCACGGCGGCGGAGGCCACGATGGACCCCGCACCACCGACCGGAGAGCCGACCCCGATGAGCAGCAGCCTCGAGCGCTACACGGACCGCGTCGAGAAGTACTCGGCACGCGTCGGGAAGTACGCGGACCGCCACCCCCGCCTCATCGACCTGGCGGTGGTCCTCGCGCTGATGGGCTGCGCGAGCCTCGGCAGCTCCCTCACCATGCCCGGCATCGCCCCGCCCGACCACGCCGGGACCTGCACCGCCCTGATGGGCATCTCCTGCCTCGCGCTGCTGCGGTACCGCAGCCACCCGCGCACCGCGGTCGTCGTCACCGCGGTCTGCACGGTGATCGCGGTCGCGCTCGGGTACCTGGTCACCCCGCTGCTGCTGGGACCGATCATGGCGGCGCTCTACTGGCTGGCCATGCTCACCGCCCCCGGGACGACCCGCGCCTTCGGCCTCGGCACGACCCTGGCGGTGACGGCCGCGGCCGTCTTCTCCGACAGCATGGACGACCTCTCCCTGCTGCTCAGGACGATCGGCCCGTTCTTCTGGCTGATGCTGCCGATCGCCGCCGGCACCATGACCCGGCTGCGGCGCGCCTACCTCCAGGCCGTCCAGGCCCGCGCCGAGCACGCCGAACGCACCCGGGAGGAGGAGGCCCGGCTGCGCGTCACGGAGGAGCGCATGCGCATCGCCCGGGAACTGCACGACGTCGTCGCGCACCACCTGGCGCTGGCCAACGCCCAGGCCGGCACCGCCGCCCACCTCGCGCTCACCCGCCCGGAGCAGACGAAGCGGATCCTCACCGACCTGACCGGCACCACGTCCTCCGCGCTGCGCGAGCTGAAGGCGACGCTGGGACTGCTGCGCCAGAACGACGACCCGGCCGCCGGCCCGCTGGAACCGGCCCCGGGCCTGGCCCGCCTGCCTGAGCTGGTCGCGGCGTGCGAGTCCGCGGGGCTCACCGTCACGGTCACCACCGAGGGGGAGCCCCGGCCGCTGTCGCCGGGAGCGGACCTGACCGCGTTCCGCATCGTGCAGGAGGCGCTCACCAACGTCACCAAGCACGCGGGCAGCCACTGCGCGCGGGTACGACTGGTGTACTCCGGGTCCCGGCTGGTGATCACGGTCAGCGACGACGGCCCGGCCACCACGGCGCCGCCCGCGACCGGGCCGGGCCGCGGCTTCGGTGTCCTGGGCATGCGCGAACGCGCTCGCTCCATCGGCGGCGAACTGCGGCTGGGACCCCGCCCGGAGGGCGGCTTCGAGGTCACGACGGCGCTGCCGCTGATCCCCGAAGCCTGACCGCCGGTCACCGGCCCCGGCCGGGCCTCAGAGGCCGAACTCCTGTGCCGACAGGCCGAGGACCGAGCAGGCCTCGCGCAGGACCTGCTCCTCGGCCGGCGCGACATACCCGTCCGCACCCGCGACGACGAACCCGGTCTGGACGACGGCTCTGGCCTCGGTCGGCTTCTTCGCGGCCTTGGCGATCTCCTGGAGGACCTCGGCCTTGCCCTGGGGGAAGTCGAACGCCAGCCGGTCCACGTGCTTGTTGAAGCGCTGGCGCAGCTGCTCGGGCGGGAAGTTCTGCAGGACGTCGTTGTGCAGGATGAGCGACTCCACGTGCTGCCGCTCGGTCGGGTCGACGTGCCCGTCGGCGGCGGCGACCAGGGCGCACATCGCCATGCTGGCGTCGCGGTAGGCGCCGCTCTTCAACTCGGTCTTGAGGGAGGTGAGCTGGGACTTGAGCGTGCTCACCAGCTGGGCGCGCGAACCGCCCGGGCCCGCGGCCCCCGGCCGCCCGTGGCCACCGGTGCCCCGCGCCCCCTGTGCCTGCTGGAGCCCCTTGGCCTGGTCCTTGATCCGATCCCACATCGCCACGCGTGCCACCCTCGGCTTCAGCCTTGTCGTTCCGGTCCGACGCGCGGCTCGCACGCGTCATCTTGCCAACGGCCGCCGCGGCGGCGAAGTTCCACGCCGGCCGGGCCGCCTGGCGGGGCCGCGCTCAGGGCGCCGGCGCGGCCGTGGGGCACGGCGCCGGCGCGGTGCTCCCGTCCGCGCTCACACGTCCCGCGGGGCGGGGCCGCCGAGCATCTGTGATGCGGACTGCAGGGCGCTCGGGGAACCGGCGCTCACGGGCGCGGCCTCCTCGGGCAGACCGTGGCAGGTGAAGCCCAGACGGCGCATGGCCCGGACGACCTCGCCGCTGCTGAAGTCCCGCCGGTCCTGCCGGGTGACGACCTCGCCGACCTGCTTGACCGGGTAGCGGCGGCGGCCGACGGTGACGGACTCGCCCGTGATCAGCTCGGGAGTGACGCCCGCCATCGCGACCAGCACCCCGCTCTTGGTCAGGTCGAACGGGTACCGGGCGATGACACAGCGCATGTTGCCTCACAGAGCGAAGAGAAGGGGCCGGCCCGGGGGGACGGGGCCAGGGGGAGGTGAGCGGTGGGGGAAAGGCGGGTGACGCATCCCCCGGACACAGCGAACTGGGGCCCGCACCCCAAGGTGCGGGCCCCAGCTGAGAAGTGCGGGTCGGTGCCGGTACCGGGCGGCGACGGCACCGGAAATCGACAGTAGCACGGGCCGATCGGGCCCGGCCGGTCGAAGAATTCGCCCGTTCGGGCGAGCGTCGGCGGTCACTCGGGCGAGCGCCGGCAGTCGCTCAGACGAGGCCGTCGGCCCCTGCGGACATGAGCGGCCGGGCCGCCTCCTCCGTCGTGCCGGGCGGTACGACCCGGAGATCCCGGCGTCCCCGGCCGGGTGCCATGAGGACGACGGTGTCGGGCGCGTGCGACGTCGTGGACCTGCGCAGCCGTACGACCTGGTTGCACACGAGCATCCGGCCCGGCGACCCGGCCCACGCCGTGCCGTTGACCATGACGCTGACGATGTCCCCCCATGCGCGCGGAAGTCCGGCGAGCAGCTCGGGAAGCTCCGTGAGGAGGTCGTCGGAGCGCGGCCACCAGACCCCGTCGAGGCGGCGCGGCACCTGACCGTCGGGCGCGAGCCGGAGTCTGAGGAGAGGGCCGGGCCGGGTGGTCCGGGACCGCGCGGGAGGAAGGGGAGCGTGGCGAGGAGGTGAGCGGCGGAGCTGACCGTCCGCAACGGTGTGGTCGGTGGGCGCGTGCATGTCGCGTTCCCTGTCCCCGGGCCGCCGTCGCGGTGGTCCGGTGCCGTGGTGCATCGGGAACGACGCCGACGCTGAGGTGACGTACGGAGAACTCCCGATACCCCCACGGTACGCCACCCGGGGTGTCCGCCCACGATGATCGAACAGAAGTTCGACGATCGCTGTGGCCTGCGCACGCTGGAGTACCGTGGAGGAGCCGGGAGTGTCTCGTGCACCGGCCCTCCGCCGCTGCCGTTCCCGGTGACCGACGACGCCGGACCGGATTCGTCCGCGCCCGGAGCAGGGCTCGCCCCATGACCGTGAACGTTCCCGACCGGCCCGCGACCCGGGAGCCCGCGTGGCCCGGTGTCCGCCGGTGGCCCCTTGCACCCGGACGCGACCGCGGACCGGTTCCCACCGCCCGCGACCAGGACCCGTCCTCCCGGGACGCCGACCGCGTCCGCGCGCTGAGCCGGGGTCAGGTCGAGGACCGGCTGGGCCAGTTGGGCGACCTGTACGCGGACACCGCCGGCGGCAAGCCGTGGGCGAGGGAGCGGGACCGGGACGACTTCCTGCGGGGGCTCGCCGTCGACCTGCGACGGCCGGGTTTCGCACTGCTGATCGCCGAGACCACCGTGGTCACCGGGTGCGCCTACGGCTTTCCCGTGGACGACCGCGGGGCCTGGTGGCGGGGGGTGCGTCCGGACGGGAGCCCGTCGGCGGACCCGCGTCGCCCGGCCGCCCCCGGGAGGCTCTTCGCGATCTCCCGGATCGTCGTCCAGCCCCCGGTGCGAACGCGGCACCAGGGGCATGACGGGAACCTCGCCCGGCGTCTCCAGCGGCGGCTGCTCGCCGACCACGACGCGACGGCCGGGATCACGCTGGTGAGCCGTACCGACGCCGGGATGCTGAAGGCGCTGCTGTCCTGGGGGTGGCGAGAGGCCGAGGCGGCCACCGGCGGCGAGCCGCTGCCCGCCTCGCCCTGGCACGTCCTGATCCTCGACGCCTGAGGGCGGGGACGCCTGAGAACGGGCGGTCAGACCTCGTCGGTGTGCGAGGGGTCCTTCGAGGAGGACTCGCTGGCCGACAGCCAGGACCGTGCGGGCCCGGCGGCCTGCGTGGTGTCGATGGTGAGGTGCAGCCGGGTCCCGCCCTCCTGGCCGGCCGGGTAACTGCGCTGTTCGGCCGAGGCGAAACAGCGGCGCAGCACCTCGGCGACGCGGCGCGCGACATCCGGCGTGGCCGCGACGACGCGGACCTCCGCGTACCCCTCCGAGGGCAACGGCTCTTGATCCACTCAGGCCTCCCGTACATGTGTGCCGGCGCGCTGACGACTTACGGCCCGCCCCCCGAAGCCTATGCCCGCGCGCCGGTCCCCGGCTGCACCTGCCGCACCTGCCGCACCTGCCGCACCTGACGCACCGGCCGCCCGGGCGGTCACGGTGCGGGGGGCGGGCCCGGGGGACGCGGCCGCCGTCCCCCGGGCCGCGAGGGCTAGGATCCGGGCCATGGCCCTGACCGTGAACGACGTGGAACGGTTCGAGGCCTCCAGGTCCCGCCTGGAGGTCATCGCCTATCGCCTCCTCGGCTCGGCGAGCGAGGCCGAGGACGCCGTGCAGGAGACGTTCCTGCGCTGGCAGGCCGCCGACGTCGCGCGCATCGAGGTTCCCGAGGCCTGGCTGACGAAGGTCCTCACCAATCTGTGCCTCAACCAGCTCACCTCGGCCCGCGCCCGGCGCGAGACCTACGTCGGCCAGTGGCTCCCCGAGCCGCTGCTCGCCGGGGACCCGATGCTCGGCCCCGCCGACACCGCCGAACAGCGCGAGTCGGTGTCGTACGCGGTCCTCACGCTGCTGGAGCGGCTGTCGCCCGCCGAGCGGGCGGTGTACGTGCTGCGGGAGGCCTTCGACTACCCGCACCGGGAGATCGCCGAGATCCTCGACATCACCGAGGCCGCCAGCCAGCAGTTGCTCCACCGCGCCAAGAAGCACGTCGCCGACGGCAGGGCCCGTACCGAGATCGACGAGGCCGCCGCCCGGCGGATCGTCGAGGAGTTCCTCGCGGCCGCCACCAGCGGCCGGACCGAGCCGCTCGTGCGGCTGCTCACCCAGGACGCCGTCTCGATCGGCGACGGCGGCGGCAAGGTTCCGGCCCGCGCCAAGGCGTTCGAGGGCGCGCTCGCGGTCGCGACGTTCCTGCGCGGCCTGTTCAAGCCCGGCAAGGCCAAGCGCGCCCTGGTCGGCGACTCGGCCGAGATGTACGCCACGGTCGCCAACGGCGACCCCGCGGTCGTCGTGGTCGTCGACGGCCGCGTCATCGGCGTCATGAGCCTGGAGATCACCCCGGAGGGCATCGCCGGGCTCCGCAACCAGGTCAACCCCGACAAGCTCGAACGCGCGACACGGCACTGGGCGGCCACCGGCCACGGCGAACCGGTCCGCGTCACGTTCTGACGCGGGTGTGAGCTGCTTCACACCGCGTTCCTGTCAGGAAACGCGGGGCCGCCCGGTTCAAGGGGCGAACCCGCTCAAGACAGGAGCATGGAGATGCAGCACCGCATCATCGTCCTCGGAGCCGGATACTCCGGAGCCGTCGCCGCCGGGCGCCTCGCCAAGCGGCTGCACCGCGAAGACGTCGCCATCACCCTCGTCAACGCCGAGCCCGACTTCGTCGAGCGCGTGCGGATGCACCAGCTCGCGGTCGGCCAGGACCTCAGGCCCCGGCCCTTCGGCGAGATGTTCGCGGGCACCGGCGTGGAGCTGAAGCTCGCGAGGGTCACCGCCGTGGACGCCGACCGCCGGACCGTCACCGTGACCGGCACCGACGCCGGCACGGAGGCCGCCGAGGAGGAGGAACTGGGGTACGACACCCTCGTGTACGCCCTCGGCAGCGCCTGGAACGACCAGGGCGTCCCCGGCACCGCCGAGCACGCCCACGAGATCGCGAGCCGCCCCGGAGCCCTCCGGCTGCGCGAGCGCCTGGCCCGCCTGGACGCCGGACAGCCGGTGGTCGTGGTCGGCGGCGGCCTCACCGGCGTGGAGGCCGCGACCGAGATCGCCGAGGCCCGCCCCGACCTCGACGTCGCCCTCGCCGTCCGCGGCGGCCTCGGCGACTGGCTCTCGCCCAAGGGCCGCGGGCACCTGCGCAAGGTCTTCGACGACCTCGGCATCACCGTGCACGAGCACGCCGCCGTCACCGCCGTGGACGCCGACCGCGTCACCACCGCCGACGGCACGTCCGTACCGGCCGCGGTCACCGTGTGGACCACCGGCTTCGCCGTCCACCCGGTCGCGCGGGCCACCACCCTGGAGGTCACCGACACCGGCCGGATCGTCGTCGACCGGAGCATGCGCTCGGTCTCCCACCCGGACGTGTACGCCGTCGGCGACGCGGCCGAGGCCGCGGGTCCCGCCGGCAAGCCGCTGCGCATGTCGTGCGCCTCGGGCGTGCCCACCGCCTGGCAGGCCGCCGACGCCATCGCGGCCCGCCTGACCGGCAGGAAGATCCCGGAGGTGCCCCTCCGCTACTTCAACCAGTGCGTCTCCCTGGGCCGCAGGCAGGGCCTGATCCAGTACGTCACCGCCGACGACCGGGCCGTCCGCGCTGCCCTGACCGGACGCACCGCCGCCCTCTACAAGGAACTGGTCTGCAAGGGCGCGGCCTGGGGAGTGGCCAACCCCACCCTGGGTTTGCCGACCCGCCGCCGCCGGGTCGCGGGGAAGGCGGCGCGCACGGCGGCCCCGGTCGGGACGCCGGCCTGACGGGCGGCGCGCGGAACACCGGTCCCGTGACCGGCCCGGCCCCGTGGCGCGCTCGGTTCCGGTGACCCGCTCGGTTCCGGTGACCGGTCCGGTTCCGGTGACCCGCTCGGGTGACTCCTCCTACACTCGCCGTCACACACCGTGCCGACGGAAGGGGAGCCGGATGGCGCCGGACGCGATGGCCGGGCCGGGGGGCGACGCGGTGCCGGGCCCGACGCTGGACAGACTGCTGTCGGTCATGGGGGCCGGTGCGCTGGAGCTGTGCGCGGCTCCGCGCGGCCTCGGGGTCGTGGTCGAGGGGGTCACTGTGCTGGACCCGCTGGACCGGGGGCCGGCGCGGGGGCAGGTGCTGCTGGCGGTGGGCGTCGATCCGCAGTCGGCCGCCGCCGTCGACGCCGTGCGCGAAGCCGCCGGATCGGGCGCCGTCGCGGTCGTCTTCGGACAGGGCGGGTCGGGGCGGCTCCCCGAGCCGCTGCGGGCGGCGGCCGAGGACGGCGGGACGGCGCTGCTGTTGCGGACGGCGTGGTGCGGCTGGACCGAGCTGGTCGGGGCGCTGCGGGCCGGTCTGGTCCTGTCCGGGGTGCCCGCCGATCCGGCGGTGTCCGCCGTGCCGCCGGGCGACCTGAACGGCCTGGCCGACGCGGTCGCGGTCCTGGTCGGCGGCGCGGTGACGATCGAGGATCTGGAGTCCCGCGTCCTGGCGTACTCGTCCACGAAGGAGGAGGTGGACGAGCTGCGCCGGCTGACGATCCTCGGCCGCCGGGTGCCGGAGTGGCGGGTCTCCGCCATGCGGGAGGCCGGGTTCTTCCGGGCCCTGTGGGGTTCGGGGGACGTCATCCACCGGCCGGCGCACGGGGACAACCCCGAACGCCTGGTGGTGGCCGTCCGGGCGGGCGGCGAGGTCCTCGGCTCGATCTGGGTGGCGGCCGCGGGCGGCGACCTCCCGCCGCACGCCTCCGACACCCTGCGGTCGGCGGCACGGGTGGCCGCCGCGCACCTGCTGCACCACCGGTCCCACCGGTCGCACGCCCGCCTGGCCGAGGACGCGGCCCGCGCGCTGCTCGACGGACGCGGGTCCGCCGCCGTCCTGACCGAACGCACCGGGATACCGGCGCGGGGGCACTGCGCCGTGCTGGCGGTGCGCACCGGAGCGTCCGGCAAGGCCGAGGAGACCGGAAAGCTGTGCGCGCTGCTGGCGGTGCGGTGCGGCGCGTACGACGTCACCCCGCTGGTGCTGCCGGTCGACCGGGGTGCCCTGGTCCTGCTCGGCGCGCTGCACCAGGACGCGCGACGGGCCCGCGAGCAGGTGGTGCGGACGGGGGCTGCGCTGGTGCGGCAGGTGGCCGACACGTTCGGACCCGACGCGAGGATCGGCCTGGGCACCGTGGTCGAGACCCTGGCGGACCTGCCCGAGTCCCGCCGGTCGGCGGACCTGGCGCTGCGGGCCCTGCTCTCGCCGGGAGAACACCGCACCGTCGCCTTCGCGAGCGAGGTGGCCGAGACCATCGCCCTGAACCAGATGCTGGACACGCTGACGGGGGCGGGGACGGCGCCGGCCCCGGACACGCCGGTGGCGCGACTGCTGGCGTACGACGCCGGCCACGGCGGGGGCACGATGGTGCGGACCCTGCGCGCCTACCTCGACCACTTCGGTCACGTGCCGGACACCGCGCGGGCGTTGGGCGTGCACGCCAACAGCCTGCGGCACCGGATCGGCCGGCTCACCGAGGTGTCCGGGCTCGACCTCGGCAGCCCGGACGCCCGGCTCCTCGCACAGCTGCAACTGCGGCTGCTGGAGCGCGAGGGCGGGCAGGACTGAGGCGGAGGGTCCCGTCGGGCGCCGCCACGAAGAAGGAGCGGCTCCTTCGTGCCCGCGCACCACGGCGGCCGCCCCCCGCCCGCGGTTTCGCCCCACGGCGAGAACCGCGGTGCGCGACACCGGAACTCCCGACGAAGACACCCGCACCGCCGCGCGGGGAACCTGATGGTCCCGCCGCACGGCAGGCGTGCGGCGGTCGGGACCCCAAGGCTCCGGGAAGGTGCGGAATGAGCGTTTCTGCCAGGAACAGCGGGTACGAGGGCGAGACCGGGGCCGACCGGCGTGAGCGCATACTGCGGGCGGCCGTCCGGCAGGGACTCCTGGACCCCGACACGGCGCTGCTGGCCGGGTTCGTCGACCTCGACGGCGTCGAAGGGACCGTCACCTCCCTGCGGAACGCGTTCCCCGACTCCCTCCAGGTCCTGCACGCGTTCGCGGCCAAGGCGAACTGCCTGGTCCCCGTCCTGGAGGAACTGCGCCGGGGCGGCATGGGCTGCGAGGTGGCCAGCGCCGGCGAACTGGCCCGGGCGCTGGAGGCCGGCTTCGACCCCGCGCACATCGTGTTCGACTCCCCGGCCAAGACCCGGGCGGAACTGGCCCGTGCCCTGAGCCTCGGCGTCGCCGTGAACGCGGACAGCTTCCAGGAACTGGCGCGCATCGACGACATCCTCGCCACCCGCGACACCGCCTCCCGGATCGGCGTGCGGGTCAACCCCCAGGTCGGCGGCGGCTCGATCAGCGCCATGAGCACGGCCACCGCGACCTCCAAGTTCGGCATCCCGCTGACGGACGAGGGCAACCGGCGGCGTCTGCTGCGGGCGTACCGCGACCGTCCCTGGCTCACCTGGGTGCACACGCACGTCGGCTCGCAGGGCTGCCCCCTGGACCTGATCGCCGAGGGCATCGCGCAGGCGGTGGCGTTCGCCGAGGAGATCAACGCCCACCTCGGCCGCCGGCAGGTCACCGGCATCGACATCGGGGGAGGACTGCCCGTCAACTTCGCCGACGACGAGACGACGCCCGGCTTCGACACCTACGTGGACCGCCTGCGCGAACACGCCCCGGCCCTGTTCTCCGGCGCCTACGAGATCGTCACCGAGTTCGGCCGCTCCGTCCTGGCCAAGAACGGGTTCATGGCCGCGTACGTCGAGTACACCAAGACCGTCGGCGGCCGCCCCATCGCCATCACCCACGCCGGCGCGCAGGTCGCCACCCGCACCGTGTTCGCCCCCGACGCCTGGCCCCTGCGGATCGAGGCCTACGACCCCGGCGGCACCGCCAAGCACGGCCGGCCCGTCGCCCAGGACGTCGCGGGCCCGTGCTGCTTCGCCGGCGACCTGCTGGCCCGCGACCGCGAGCTGCCCCTCCTCGACGCCGGTGACCTCGTCGTCGTACCGGACACCGGCGCCTACTACTTCTCCACGCCGTTCCACTACAACAGCCTGCCCGAGCCCGCCGTCCACGGCGCCCGGGTCGACGCCGACGGCCACGTCGCCTTCCGCCCGCTCCGCCCCGCCCCGGCCGCCGACCCCGCCGTTCCGGTCCTCGCAAGGCGATGACCGGCTCTCCGCAGAAAGGCAGGTGCAGCAGCCATGAACGTACGGCGCGCCCGCTCGGGGTGCCCCACGGAGCCGCCCCGGCGGGAAGCCGTCCGACGACGGCTGTCCGCCACGGCCGCACGCTGCCGCCGTACGGCGTGCGACCTCACCCGGTGGCTCTCCCGCCGCCGCCGCGCAGCGGCCGACCAGTTCCTGCGGGGTGCCTGCTACGGCGCCGGCACGGCCGTGGCCGGTCTCCTTGCGGTATGGCTGCAGACCCGCTGACGGCGCCGGTGGGTGGGCCGCGACCCCGCGGACACGGGTTCGACGGGGAGGGTCCACCCGCTTCTCGCGGATCCTGATCACGCGGTGCGCAGCTCCCGGCTGCTCCTCCGCGTCTTCGTACGGGCCCTCCCCGTCATCCACAGGACACCACGGGCGCCACCGCGCGCAGAAGGGCCGTACGGTCCCCCGCCCAGGGCCGGACGGGCACCGGCGCGGGTCCGGAGCCGGCGTGCGACGCGTCGCCGCCGCGGGAGGTGCCGGCCGGCCCGGGCGACGGCACCACCCGGCCCCGCGCCGAAGGGCGGCGACGGGGCGACCCTGGAGGGGGAGCGAACGCGTTCCCCGGGAGCCGGGCATGTGACGGGAGGCGCGATGAGCGGTCTGGTGGTCGTCGGTGTGGACGGGGCGGAGTCGAGCCTCGCCGCGGTGGAGGAGGCCGCGCGGGAGGCGCGGGCCCGTGGCGCGGGCCTGCGGATCGTGCACGCGTTCGTCTGGCCCGCGATGCACGTGCCCACGGGTCCCTCGCCGCTGGGGCCGCCCGAGGGCGGGATCCGCACCATGGTCGACCGTCTGACGGCCGAGGCGGTCGAGCGCGCGCGGGCGACGGCGCCGGACGTCGGCGTCCGGCACGCGGTGGTGACCGGTGAACCGCTGACGGTGCTGGAGGCGCAGTCGCGCGAGGCGGAGCTGGTGGTCGTCGGGTCGCGGGGGACGGGCGGGTTCGTCGGGCTCCTGGTCGGGTCGACCGCCGTGCACCTGGCGGCGCACGGCCGGTGTCCGGTGCTGGTGGTGCGCGAGCCGGCCCGCGCCGACGGCCCGGTCGTCGTGGGCGTCGACGGCTCGGCGGCGGGCCGCCGGGCGGTGGACTTCGCGTTCGCCGAGGCGGAGCTGCGGAAGGTGCCGCTGGTGGCGCTGCACGCCTGGACCACGTGGAACGCGCCGCTGCCCGCCCCGCAGGACGCCTCGGAGCCGTACGCGAACCCGCCGGGCGCCCTCGCCGGTGAGGAGGAGCGCCTGCTGTCCGAGGCGCTCGCCGGCTTCCGCGAGCGGTATCCCGGTGTGGTGGTGGACCACAAGGTGGTGCACGGCGGCGTACGGGAGGCGCTGATCGAGGCGAGCCGGTCCGCGCAACTGGTCGTGGTCGCCGCGCGGGGCCGCGGCGGCTTCACCGGCCTGCTGCTCGGCTCCGTCAGCCAGGCTCTGCTGCACCACGCCCACTGCCCCGTCGCGATCGTCCGCGGCGGGGAGTGACCGCGCCCGAACGGACCCCGTCCGGCCGCCCGCGGCGGGCACGGAACCCGGCCGTCGACCGTCCCGGCCGTCTGCCGGCCGGCGATATTTCCGTCCCTGATTGTCACTGGCATGCCATACGCTGCTCTCCTCGGCGGCGTCCACACACCCATCGTCGGTGTGAGGGGGGACGCGCGGCCTTTTCGTCTTCGCCCGGGCGACCGACCGGGCTGCTTCTGTGGGGGTTCACATCATCGTGCGCACGCGCACCCTCTCGACCGCGACCGCCCTCGCGGTCGTCTTCAGCTCCGCGGTCCTCGCCGTGGGCACCGCGGGAACGGCCGTGGCCGACTCCGCCAGGACGCTTCCGGTGAAGTCGGTCGGCGACCTCGTCGTGGACGGCGCCCACCAGCGCGTCTACGTCTCCGACCCGACCGGCGGCAAGATCGTCGTCACCGACTACACGGGCGCCGTGAAGGCCACGCTGACCGGGCTCTCCGGCGTGACCGGCCTCGCCCTGTCCGCCGACTCCGGACAGGTGTACGCCGCCGTGACGACCGGCGACCGGATCGTGTCGGTGGACACGGCGACGTACGCGCAGACCGCGAGCTACCCGGTCGGCGCCGCCCCGGGCGACCTGGAGGTGGTGGACGGCCGGATCTGGTTCGCCCACGACACCGACTTCGGTTCGCTGGACGTCTCCGGCACCGAACCCGTCGTCCACCTCGCCGAGCGGGGGGACGTCGGCTTCCACGGCGCGTTCGGGATGTTCCTGGCGGCCGACCCGGCCGTCCCGGGCGTCCTGGTGGCGGGCAACGGCGGCACGCTCGCCGTGTACGACGTCACGGCCGACGGAGCCACGCTGCGGAGCAAGGGCGACATGGACACCGCCGTGAAGCAGCTGGACCTGACGCCGGACGGCAGCCAGGTGCTCACCTCGTGGGGCAGCCCCGAGTACGGCTACGGCATCGGCGCCTACTCGACCACCGACCTCACGAAGGTGGCGGGTTACCCCATCGACGCGTACCCGAACGCCGTACGGGTCGCGCCCGACGGCAGCGTCGCGGGCGGCAGCTTCTCCTGGTACGAACCCGACGTGCACATCCACCGGCCCGGTGACCCGACGCCGACGCGGGAGTACGACTTCCCCAACACCGGCAACAGCAGCGGCGCCGACACCCTCGTGGACGGGGCGCTGGCCTGGGCGCCGGACGCGAGCCGCGTCTTCGCCGTCTCCGTGAACACCTACGGCACGTACACCCTGCGCGCCCTGACCGACCCGACCAAGGAGCTGCCCGCCCTCACGGTGTCGGCCCCCACGACGGCGGAGCGGGCCAAGAAGCTCACCGTCACCGGCCGGCTGACCTCGAAGACGCCCCTTCCCGCGGGCACCGCACTGAAGGTGATCCGCACCGACGTGGAGTCCCCGGGCGGCAAGGCCCTGGCCGCCGTCAGGACGAGGGCCGACGGCGGTTTCTCCTTCGCGGACACCCCGCCCGCCGGCGGCAAGGTCACCTACAAGGTGTCCTACGCGGGCGACGCCACGCACGCCCCCGCCGCCGGCTACGACGCGGTACAGGTCTCGCGCAAGGCGACCGCGCTGACCCTGACCAACAACGGCAAGCTGTACGCGTACGGCAAGGACGTCACGTTCACCGCGCACCTCGGCACGACGTACAAGAACCGCACCGTCGCGATCTACGCGGACCCCTTCGGTTCCGACAAGCCGAAGAGGCTGCTGAAGAAGGCCAGGGTCAACTCCGGCGGCAACCTGTCGGCGGTCGTCGACATGACCCGTGACACCACCGTCACCGCCGTCTTCGACGGCGACGCCCGGTACGCGTCCAAGACCGTGAAGTCGACGGCGTACGCCCAGGTGAAGATCTCCACCGCCGTCTCCCGGCACTACAAGACGGGCAAGATCGGCTCCACGACGTACTACTACTTCCGCAAGAGCACCGACCCGGTGTTCACCACGACGATGAACTACTACACGGGCCGCCAGCAGCGGTTCCAGCTCCAGGTCTACTACCAGGGCTCCTGGTACGACTCCGGGTCCGAGTACTTCGCCCTGGCCACCAACGGCAAGTCCGCCGTACGCCTGGAGGCGCCCGGCGAATCCGGCATCCGGGCCCGGATGCGCTCGTCGTACGTCAACGGATCCTCCGGCGACTCCGTCAACTCCACCACCCATGGCGCCTGGAAGTACTTCGCCTTCACCAACTGACCTTGGCACCGAACCCGCTCCGGCCGACGTCGTACCGGAGCGGGTGACGTGTCGTCAGTTCTTGTCATCACAAACGGATTTAGCGGGTCCTGTTCGCTTGTGCGGTGAACTCCTGTGGACAAGAGGCCATTTGTGCAGGCGTTCCGCATGATTTCGCACGCGAACTGCTGTTCGCGTGCCATCATCGCGAGACAGAGATTGATCACCCGGTGGACCACCCGAGCCGTCATACCGAAGGTGGTGCGCCGGGCCTGAGGAAGGATGTCGCCCCGGATGGGCAGACCCGTTCCCCCGCAATCCCGTGTCCGCGCGCCGCACCGGCCGCTGTGGCCCGTCACGGCCGCCGCACGGCCGACTCGTACCACGTCGACACCAGCCCCTGGCGCATGGCCCGTTACTGCCTGACGGTGCGCGGCTTCCACGGCAACTACAGCGACCCGGTCCGGATCGACGTCAGCGACGAGCCCGCCCCCGCCCCGCAGGCACCCGAGATGCCGACCGCGACGGGCACCGCCGACGGCATCCGGCTGGCCTGGCCCGTCAACGACCCGGCCGCGGCCCGCTACGAGATCTGGCGCCGCACCGAGACCGACCCCGAGTACCTCGAGCAGGCCGACGTCCCTGCGGCCCCCTCCCCGTCCTCCAACGCCTACTGCGCGGTGGTCGCCGTGGACGCCGACGGCGTGCGCTCCGAGGCCGCGGTGCTGCCGTGGACGGGCGACGGCTACGGCGCCTCCATGAGCCTGGCCGCGAGCGGCTCGGCGGACGGCGTGCTGCTCACCTGGAAGTGGTCCTGCCAGAACGAGTGTGGCGTGCCGCCTCGCACGCGCTGGCCCGCACCGGCACGACGCCCGGCCGGCTCATGACCGGGCTGGACGCGTTCGTCGGCGATCTGGCGGACCAGCTCGTCACCTGCGTCTGCCTGGTGATCGACCAGGACGCGTGCGAGGTCACCCTGTGCTCGGCCGGGCACCTGCCCGTCATCGTCCTGCCCCCCGACGGGCCCGCCCGCCGACTGCCGGCACCGGTCGGCGTGCCGCTGGGCGTCAACGACGCCTGCGGCGGCGGGATGCCGTTCGAGGAGGCGACCCGGCCGCTGCCGCCGGGCAGCACCCTGGTGCTCTACACCGACGGACTGGTCGAACGGCCCGGCACCGACATCGAGGCCCGGATCGGCCTGCTCACCCACGCCCTGGACGGCGTCCCGAAGGACGCCCTCGCGGACGCGGAGAGCCTCGACCGGGCGGCGTCCCGCCTGATCAGGACCCTCATCCCCGACACGGCCGTCCACGACGACGACGCGACCCTGCTGATGATCACCGTGCCCGCCCGGGAAGGGACTGTGCTTGTCCGGGAAGGGAAGGCACCCCGTGCCTGACGGCCGGTCCCGGAACCCGGTGACCCGCCGGACGCGTGGTCCGGGCTCCGGGGGGACGGCCCCGGCGCCCTCTTGACGCCTTCTTGGCGGGGCACCGGCATGGACGGTCCGGTCAAGACTGCCGGGATCCGGCAATGCGGTGAGGTGCCGGCGCCGACAGGATGGGGGGCGAGGGAAGCACGCGAGGAAGGTCTCGATGCCGGGCACCGGCAGGTGCCCGGCATCGAGCCGCCCGGGCGTGCCGAGGCCGTCGCGGGACGGGTCCGATCGGGGGGTTGGGAATGCGGACGTTCTTCATGGTCGCCACCGGGTTTCCGACCTTCCTGTTCACCGTCCCCCTGCTGGTGGCCGCGGGCTTCTGGCTGCTGGTCGCGGTGGGGGCCGCCGACCCCCGCACGTTCGACGAGGACGCGGACCTCGGCGCGCTGGGGCTGGGCGGCGTACCGGTCGCGGTCGCGGTCTCCCTGTGGACGGCCCTCGCCTGGGCCGGCAGCCTCGGCGCGGCCGTCCTGCTGGAGCCGTTCGCCGCCACCGGACCGGCGCGTGCGCTGACGGGGCTCGCCGGCCTCGCCGCCGCTCCCGCGGTCTCGTGGTGGGCGACCCGGGCGCTGGTACGGCTGCCGCAACGCCTGCGCCCCGATGAACCCGGGCCGTCCACGCCGGACTCCGCCGGGCCGCTCTGCGCGGTCCGTCCGGAGCGGGCGGACGACGGCCTCTTCCGGAGCGACCGCCCGGACGCGGCACACCGGGCACCCGGTCGGGCTGCCTGAGCCGCAGCCACGACCGCAGCGCAGCCACGACCGCAGCCGCACACCGCTCCGGCCTGCGGGAGCGGCCTGCGGGGGAGCACGGAAGCGCAGGTCCACTTCCGGGCCCCGGCATGCGCTCCCTCCCGCTTCTTCCGACTCCCGAGGACGTCCGGGCCCTCCCGGTCCCGGGTCCCTCACCTGCCAAGGATGCTTCTCATGACCGCCATCACCGTGGGCGTCGGCGTCTGCCTGCTCGCAGCGCTCCTCCTCTTCCTCGTCGTCTCCCGCCTGTTCCGCAAGGTCGAGCAGGGCAAGGCCCTGATCGTCTCCAAGCTGCGCAAGGTCGACGTGACCTTCACGGGGCAGGTCGTGCTGCCCGTGCTCCACAAGGCCGAGGTGATGGACATCTCGGTGAAGACCATCGAGATCACCCGGGCCGGCAAGGAGGGGCTGATCTGCCGGGACAACATCCGCGCCGACATCCGCATCTCTTTCTTCGTGAAGGTCAACAAGACCGTCGAGGACGTCGTCAAGGTCGCCCAGGCCGTCGGTACGGCACGGGCGAGCGACCGGAACACGCTGCAGGAGCTGTTCCACGCGAAGTTCTCCGAGGCCCTGAAGACCGTCGGCAAGCAACTGGACTTCACCGACCTGTACACCAAGCGCGAGGAGCTGCGGTACCGGATCATCGAGGTCATCGGCGTCGACCTCAACGGCTACCACCTGGAGGACGCGGCGATCGACTACCTGGAGCAGACGCCGGTCACCCAGCTCGACCCGGCCAACGTCCTCGACGCCCAGGGCATCCGCAAGATCACCGAGCTGACGGCGATCGAGCACGTGCGCACCAACGAGTTCCGGCGCCACGAGGAGAAGGAGATCACCCGGCAGAACGTCGACGCCCGCGAGGCCGTCCTGGAGCTGGAGCGCCGCCAGGCCGACGCCGAGATCAAGCAGCGGCGGGAGATCGAGACGGTGCGGGCCAGGGAGGAGGCCGAGACGGCGCGGGTGGTGGAGGAGGAGCGGCTGCGGGCGCAGGGCGCGTTCCTGCGGACCGAGGAACAGCTCGGGGTGCAGCGCGAGAACCAGGCCCGTGAGGTCGCCGTCGCCGCGAAGAACCGCGAGCGGGTCATCGCCGTCGAGAGCGAGCGGATCGAGAAGGACCGCCTCCTCGAGGTCATCGCCCGCGAGCGGGAGACGGGGCTGACGCGGATCGCCGCCGAGAAGGAGATCGAGGCGGAGAAGCGGGAGATCGCCGAGGTGATCCGGGAGCGGGTCGCCGTGGACCGCACGGTCGCCGAGCAGGAGGAGTCGATCAAGAAGCTGCGTGCCGTGGAGGAGGCGGAGCGGCAGCGGCAGGCCGTGATCATCGCCGCCGAGGCGCAGGCGCAGGAGAGGCTGGTCAAGGACATCAAGGCCGCGGAGGCCGCCGAGCAGGCCGCCGTGCACCGCGCCGCCGAGGAACTCACCCTCGCCGAGGCCCGGTTGAAGAGCGCCGACCTCGACGCGCGGGCCAAGCTGCGGCTGGCGGAGGGCGTCCAGGCGGAGGCCGCCGCGGAGGGCCTGGCGGCCGTCCGGGTCCGGGACAAGGAGGCCGAGGTCGTCGAGAAGACCGGCCGGGCCGAGGCCGGGGCGGCCGAGGCGCGGATGCGGGCCGAGGCGGAGGGCGCCCGGGCGAAGGCGCTCGCCGAGGCCGAGGGCATCGGCGAGAAGCTGAAGGCGGAGGCGGCCGGCCTGAGGGAGAAGGCGGCGGCGATGGCCGCGCTCGACGAGGCGTCCCGCGGCCACGAGGAGTACCGGCTGCGGCTCCAGGCGGAGAGGGACATCCGGCTGGCCGGACTCGAGACGCAGAGGCACGTCGCCGAGGCGCAGGCCACCGTCCTCGCCACCGGACTGGAGAACGCCGACATCAACATCGTGGGCGGCGAGTCCGTCTTCTTCGACCGCCTGGTCTCCTCCATCGCGCTCGGCAAGAGCGTCGACGGGTTCGTCCAGCACTCCGAGACGGCACAGGCCCTGGCCGGGCCCTGGCTGGACGGCTCCGCGAGCTTCACCGACGACCTCGGCCGGATGCTCGGCCCGGTCTCCACGGCCGACGTGCGGAACCTGACCGTCTCCGCGCTGCTGATGAAGCTGATGAAGACGGACGGCGCCGACTCCGGCGCCCTGCGGCAACTGCTCGACAGGGCGGGTGAGCTGGGCGTCGCGGACGCCTCCCTCGCGGCCCTGAACGGCAGCGCCAAGGCCTGACAGGCCGCGGTCCGGAGCTGCCGCACAGGGGACGGCAGCTCCGGACCGCCTTTCCCACTTCTGAGAGCTTCTGAGAGGGACCCCATGACCACCGGCCCGGACACCGGTACGTACGAGGTGCTGCGCGACCGGCTCACCGCGCAGGCCGCCGAACTCGCCCGCCGCGCCGAGGCGCTCGACAGCCGCCGCGTCGAGGAGTTCGGCGCGACGCGCCTCGAACTCACCGGCACGGGGCACCTGCGCACCGCGCACACCTGCGTGCCCCGCGACCTCGTCGCCCTCGGTGACGTGCTGCTCCTCGGCCACCACGCGCTCACCGGCCGGGGGCCCGACACGGCCGTGGACGACGTCTTCGCGCTGCACGACCGCGACCTGAACCGGTTGCCCGACGACGCCGTGCCCGGCCTGCTCGACGACCCCGGCTTCGTACGGGAGTTCAAGGCCCTGCACCGCTACTACAGCCAGGCCCGTCTGCTGCGTCTGAGCCGCGTCGACGGCAGGCTCCTGGCCGTGTTCCGGACCGGCGCCGAGGCGGACGACATCCGCGTCCTGCGCTGGGCACTCGCCGACGACGGGCAGGTGTCCTTCCTGGACGCGCGCGGCGACCGCGACCACGTCCCCCCGCCCGCCCACGACTTCACCTGGACCGCGACGACCCGCGAGGACCACGTTCTCGGCCGCCACCCGCACGTGTCCGTCGAGGGCGAACTCTTCGTCACCACCGTCGGCGGCGCCCTCACCCTCAAGACCGAGGACGACACGGAGACGGGCGAGGGCATCCACTCCGAACCCGTCGACGAGCCGTTGCAGGCGCTCGCCGACGCCGACATCGCGTACGCGCGGGTGGGCGCCCTGATCCTGTTCGCCGCCAGCTTCGTCGAGAACGCCCTCACCGCCAACCCGGTCCTCGCCCCGCTCGCCGGGCGTCCCCGCGCCGACCTCGACCTGCTCGTCCGGCTCGCCGGGCACGACCCCGCGGCCCGCGCCGACCGGCTCACCCACCCGTACGCCCCTGCGGAGCTGGAACGCGTCCTCGCGGTCCTGGGCCACCTGCTGACGGTCCGCGAGACGGTCCTGGCCGTGAACGCCGCGTACCTCGCCTCCGCCGCGCAGTCCGAGGCCACCCGCACCGAACCGCCCTTCCGGCTCCAGGGCTCGTACCGCAACATGAACAAGATCGCCCAGCGTGTCCAGCCCGTCATGAACGCCGCCGAAGTGGCGGCCCTGATCGACGACCACTACCGGGCGGAGGCCCAGACCCTCACCACCGGCGTCGAGGCCGGCCTGCTCAAACTGGCCGAACTGCGGGGCACGCTCACGCCCGGACAGGCGGCCCGCTGGTCGGAGGTGAAGGCCGCCCACGTCCGCACCCTGGCCCTCGGCGGCCCGGAGGACGCCCCTCTCGTCCGTGCGGTCGCCGCCCTGGGCCTGCTGGCCGACCGGATCGCCGCCGTGGAGTCGGCCATCTCCCGGGCCGCCGACCCGCGCACCCCGCTCGCGCACCCGAACGGCCGGCACGCGGCCCACCCGGTGTGCCGCACCGAGGGGCACTGAAGTGCCCCTGCCGCGTGCGGTACGTTTCCGCCGCGGTCGCCGAAGAAGGATTCGGCATGCACGGCAGGTCGACGGCACATTCGATTCGGGGGAACCGGCATGGCGGGACGGGACGTGTCGGAGAGGCACGAGGGATGCGAGGCGTACCTGGAGGGGTACGCCCGTGTCCTCGCCGACGCCTCGGCCACCGGCCGCCGGCTCTCCCGGGAGGAACTGGCGTCGCGCCGCGCCCTGGGCGAACAGGCCGCGGAGACCGGGATCGGACTGCGCGCCCTGGTCGGAGCCCACCTGGCGGCCACCCGGGCACACTGGCCCACCGGGAACGGCGCGTCCGTGGACGACGTGCTGTCCGCCGCCGCGCAGGCCGTCGACGCGTTCGCCGAGGGCTACGAACGGGCCCAGCGGCACGCCGTACGGCAGGAGGAGGCCGCCCGGCGGGAGTTCATCGACGACCTGCTGTACGGCCGCAGCGACCTGGGGCGGCTGGCCCAGCGCGCGGAACGCTACGGGCTGCGGCTCTCCTACGAGCACGCGGTCGCCGTGGCCCGTGGCACGGCCGCCCACGGCGAGGGCGACCCGGTGCTGCGGGAGGTGGAGCGCGCGCTGATAGGCCGGTTCGGCGACCGCAGCATCCTCCTCACCACCAAGGACGGCCGGCTCGTGTGCGTCGCCCCCGGCGACCAGGGCGACGTCCTCGCGCACTTCGCCGAGCAGGCGTTCGCCGCGACCGGCGGCGGCCAGGTGGCGATCGGCCGCCCGCACGCCGGCCCGGCGGGCGTCGTCCAGTCGTACGAGGAGGCCCTGAACGCCCTGGACCTGGCCGAACGCCTGGAACTCGACGAACCCGTGCTGCGCGCCGCCGATCTCCTCGTCTACCCCGTCCTCACCCGTGACCGGCAGGCCATGGCCGACCTGGTGGAGAACGCCCTCGGCCCCCTGCGCCGGGCCCGCGGCGGTGCCCAGCCGCTCCTCGACACCCTCACCGCCTACTTCGACTCCGGCTGCGTCTGCGCGGAGGCGGCCCGGCGGCTGTCCCTGAGCGTGCGCGCCTTCACCTACCGCCTGGAGCGCATCCACAAGCTCACCGGCGCCGACCCGTCCGACCCGGTGCACCGCTACAGCCTCCAGACGGCGGTGATCGGCGCACGGCTGCTCGACTGGCCGGCGAAACCACTCTGACCCGTTCGCCGCGGGGTCGTCGGACGGACCCGGATGCCCGGGCCCGACGGATCACCGGGGGCGCGGTGTCCGGACGGGCTCCGGGAACACGGTTTCGGCCGGGACCGTCGTCCGGACGTACGCCTGGACGAGGAGCCGTCAGTTGTCCGCCAGATCGACGTCCTCCTCCGCGGCCCCCTTCGGCCCGCCCTTCGTGGCGGCCGCCCAGAGCCCCGCCGCCACCCGCTGGGCGAACGCGGTCGGCGACGGCTCGTTCGGCAGCTGCGCGGGCACCGTCGTGCCCTTCCTGCCGCCTGCCCGGTCGGCGAACAGCGCGACCGTCAGGGCGAGCCGGCCGTCGTACCCGGTGGTCCACACGGTCCGCCGGGTGATCCCGCCGCCCGCCCCGCCGGTGGTGAACGCCTTCGCCCCCGCCGACCCGGCGGCGACGGGCACCGGTCCGGCTCCCGACCGCGCGTCCGCCTCCCCCGCCTCCTTCTCGTCCAGCACGCGCCGCACCTCGGGACGCGCCCGGTAGACGGTGCGGCCCTCCCGTGTGATGCGCGCGACGGTGTACGGGGTGGCGTACCTGCCGTCCGCCGCCACCGCCGCGTACGCCGCCGCCAGCCGCAGCGGAGTCGGCGCCGCCGTCCTCAGCAGGGTGCCCAGCGGCTCGCCCGCCCCCCTCGCCCCGCTGAACGGCTCGAGGACCGTCCCCGCCTCCACCGCCCCGCTCACCGCGTCGTTGAACGGCTGCCGCGCGTAGTCCGAGCCCCCGTACAGCAGCCGTACCGCACCGTCGCCGGGCACCATCCCCACGACGGCCGTGTGCACCCGGACGCCCTTGCCCCCGGGATGCTCCTCGACCAGTTGCGTGGCGCGATCCTGCGCCGCCAGGTCGAAAGTGGTCGTCACGCTGTAACCGCCGCTCGCGAGCTGGTCCTCGGCGATGCCGAGCCGGTCGGCCGCCTCCCTGGCGGCGACGTCGATCAGATACTGCCGCTGCCCCTCGGTCTCGCCCGGCGGATAGAACCGGAACGCCGGGAAACGCGCCGCGGCCCGCTGCCCGGCCGTGATGCTCCCGCCCGCCACCATCGCGTCGAGCACCCACTCCCAGCGGTTCTCCAGCGTCGCGGTCACCTCCGGATCGGAGCCCGCCTTCTCGTAGTACGAGGGGATGTTGACGATGGACGCCAGCGCGGCGCCCTGGGCGACCGTCAGGCTCTTCGCGTCCACGCCGAAGTAGTTGCGCGCGGCGGACTGGATGCCGGCGGCGCCCCGCCCGAAGTACACGGTGTTGAGGTAGCCCTCGAGGATCTCGTCCTTGGTGCGGGTGCGGTCCAGTTTGATCGCGATGAGTGCTTCGCGGGCCTTGCGGGACAGCGATCGCTCCGGGCTCAGCAGCGCGTTCTTCACGTACTGCTGGGTGATGGTGGAGCCGCCCTGCGGGTCGCCGCCCGTCAGCGTCGCCAGCGTGGCCCGTGCGAGGGCCCGCGGCGAGATCCCGCTGTCCGTACGGAAGGAGCGGTTCTCCGCGGCGATCACCGCTTCCTGCACGTGCCGGGGGACCGCGGACAGCGGGACGTCCTGCCGGTCGACCGGTCCGCGCCGGCCCAGGTAGGCGCCGCCCGCGTCGAGGAACACGGTGCTCTGGGTGACGGTCTCGGGGTGCGGCTCCGGAACGGTCGTCAGGTGGTACGCCACGACGGCCGCCGCACACAGCGACGCGATCAGCGTGAGGAAGACCTGGAACAGCCGCCGGAGCCGTCGGCCCCGGGTGCGCCGGTACCGGATCCGGAGCGGTGTGCGCCCTCCGCGCCGGAGCACCGACCGCCTCCTCTTCCCCGGTCGCCGTGCCGCTCGCGCCGCTCCGGCCGTCTCCGCCGTCCCGCCGGTTCCATCGGTTCCGCCGGCTCCGCCCGCTCGTGCCGTTCCCGGCCCGGTCGTCCCGCCGCCGTTCATATCCGTCGCCAGGTGCTGTCCGACCGTGCGGCGACCCTGCCCGAGGCGTCGTACACCGTGACGATCCGCTCGTCCCCTCCCGCGTCGAAGAGCATCCGCATGTTCTTCTCGGGCAGCGGCGCGCTCGCGTACCAGATGCCCCAGCCCGGGTTTCCCGCCAGGACCAGGACCTTCGCGGTGGTCCTGCCGTCGCCGGCGCTCACCTCGACGCGGCCCGGCTCACCGTTCAGACCGTGGAAGAGGCCCGACAGGAAGAACCCGTCGGGCACGCTGTCCACCCGCACGGAGACGCCCGGTCCGTCGCCCGGGCGGTCGCTGTTGTCCCCCGGGAGATCCGTGGGCACCGACCAGTGCCCGCCGTCGGCCGTCAGCCACACCCGTACCCCTTTCCCGACGGTCACCCGCTCGCCCGGCGCCACGACCCGGACCGGGCTCGTCGCCGAGCCGGCGCCGCCCCCCGCCCGGGTGCCGGACGTCCCGTCCTGCGCCCCGCCGGCCCCGACACGGTCGGCCGCGAGCAGGGCCGCGGGCACGAGCAGCGCCGCGCAGGCGGCCGACGCCACGGCGAGGCGCCGGCGCCGCCGGACGCGGCCCCCGGCCCGGAGATCGGCCAGCGGCACCTCGGACGGGACGACGTCCCGGGCGGCACGGGCGTACGCCTCGCGCAGCCGTCCGGGGTCGCCGCCGGCCGCTTTCAGGCCGTGCCGGAAACGGGCCCGCACCGCGCCCGCCGAGCAGCCCAGCAACTGGGCGATCTCCGCGTCCGCCAGCCCCTCCCAGACCCGCAGCACCACCACGGCCCGCCGCCGCGCGGCCCGCCGCCCGCGCAGCCGGCGCAGGTGGCCCCGCACCAGACAGCGCCGCACGTGGAAGTCCCTGTCGTCGCGCGGGACGCGTCGCCACCGCGCGCACATCCGCACCAGGGTTCTCCGCACCAGTTCCTCCGCCGCACCGGGGTCGTCGGTGAGCAGGCGCGCGGTCACGATCAGCCGGGGCCAGTGCGTCCGGGCGTACGCGGCGAAGTCGCGGCCGGTGGGGAGCACATCGCGGGTGGGTGGCACGGGGGAGGTCCTTAGGCTCGGGAACTCGGTCGTGGCCGGACGTGCGGGCGTCCGTCCTGGTCAGGCAACTGCTTTTTCGTGCGGGTAGGTTGGGCAGCCGACGAGCCGTCACCGTCGGGAGAGGGAGCCCGGAACCGCTGCGCGCCGTCTTCCCGGTGGGGTGCGCCTCGCTCGGTGCGACCTGCGCGACTACGGGACCTGTACGCACGGCGGAGGCGGCCGGGTTGCAAGAAAAGGACGAAGATTCCGGTGAGGGCATGACCGAGGACGAGTTCGACGCCTTCTACGCGACCGCGTTCCCCCGGCTGACCGGACAGCTCTACGCCTTCACCGGAGACCACGGCGAGGCACAGGACGTCGTCCAGGAGGCGTTCGTACGGGCCTGGGCCCGGCGCCAGCGGTTCCTCGCCGACAGTGCTCCCGAGGCGTGGATCCGCACGGTGGCCATGCGGCTGGCGGTGAGCCGCTGGCGGCGTTCGAGGCGCTGGCTGGAGCTGGTGCGGCGCACTCCGCCGCCCGACTCCACCCCGGGGCCGAGCCCCGAGAACGCCGCGCTCGTGGCGGCCCTGCGCGAACTGCCCGAGGCCCAGCGGATGGCGATCGTCCTGCACCATCTGTGTGACCTGAGCGTGGAGCAGGTAGCCTCCGAGACCCGTGCGCCCGTGGGGACGGTCAAGGCGAGGCTGTCCCGGGGACGGGCGGAGCTGGCGAAGCGTCTCGCGGCGGACGAGGCCGACGGGCGGGTCGACGAGGCCGGCGCCCCGGTCAGGAAGGAGAGCGGCCGTGGCCGATGAACTTTCCGCCGCGCTGCGCGAGTTGGCCGCGGCACACGCGACCGCTCCGGTCGTCGGCGGCCCCGCGACACGGGCCCGGGCGGTGCGCCGGGTACGCCGCCGCCGGGCCGCCGCGACCCTCGGCGCGGGGACCGCGGCCCTCGCGCTGATGGGCCTCGCGCTGGGCCTGCACCTGGGCGGGGACCGCGACCGGCCGGCCGGACGCCGGCCCGCGGCCGTGGCCCCTCCCCGTTCCACCCCGCCGTCCACGGCCGGACCGACGCCCGTCGGCGGCGGGCTCGACCTGTCCGGGCGCACCCTCATGTTCGGCGGCCGGGCGATGCCGATCCTCTCGGAATCCGACGCCCTGTCCGGGGCCACGAGCCCGATGACGGTGGTCGCGAAGGAGGATCCGGGAGAGATGCCCCTCGACGCGTCCCGCGAGGGCCCCACGATAGGACCCACCACGGTGAGCGTCCGGTACGTGGTCGAGCTGCGCGACGGGGAGGGCCGACCGCACCACGTCGGCCTCTTCTCCCCGCAGCTCGAGGACCTGAGCGACGACGACGCCGCAGACGGCTGGATCGGCCTCGGCGCCGAGGACGCCGAGTGGTTCCACACCCGGGTCCGCCCCGGCGACACCTTCCCGGTGACGACCGGCACGACGCCGACGCCGAAGCCGACGGCCACGCCCTCGGCCGCCGCTCCGGTACCCGGCGCCACGGCATCACCCCGTGCCGCCGGTACCCGCGAGGAGCGCTGAGGCCCGGCCCGGCCCGACGTGGCCGGGCCGGGCGGGTCCGGATCACGTCAGGTCAGGACGAAGCCGTCGTGGCGGCGCCGCCGAACGTCCATTTCTGGTTGCCGGCGTTCGCGCACGCGTACAGCTGGATCTTCGTGCCGTTGGCGGTGCCCCCGCCGACCGCGTCCAGGCACAGTCCGGACTGGACTCCGACGACGGAACCGTCGGAGTTGATCCGCCACTTCTGGTTGTCACCGCCCCAGCACGTGTAGATCTGCGCCTTGGCACCGTTGCCGGTGCCCGCCGCGTCCAGGCACTTGTCGCCCAGGATCCGGAACTCGCCCGCGGAGGTGTAGGTCCACCGCTGGTTGCTGCCGCCGGAGCAGTCCCACAGCTGGAGCTGCGTGCCGTCGGTGGTGGTGGAATTCGGATCGTCCAGGCACCGTCCGGAACCGACCCCCTTGATCTCACCGGTGCCCGTTCCGGGCGGGGTCGTCGGCGGTGTGGTGGGAGGCGTCGTCGGGGAGGCGGCGTTCAGGGTGTTGAGCACGGAGGTGTACGCCGCCTTGCTGTTGCCGTTGTTGTCGAACAGCAGGGGGTTCTCGCCGGTGCGCCAGGAGTCGCTGTCCCGGATGCCCCAGACGGTGATGCCGGTGCAGCGGGCGACGTTCAGACAGGCCTGGACCGTGTTGGCGTAGGCGGTCGGCGGCGCCTGTGCGATGTCGAGTTCGGTGATCTGGACGTCGACGCCGAGGGCGGCGAAGTTCGACAGCGTGGTCTGGAAGCTCGACGGCGGGCCGCCGGTGCCGAAGTGGGACTGGAGTCCGACGCAGTCGATGGGCACGCCGCGGGACTTGAAGTCGCGCACCATGCGGTAGACGCCCTGGGTCTTGGCGTCGCTCCAGTTCTCGATGTTGTAGTCGTTGTAGCAGAGCTTGGCCGCGGGGTCGGCGGTCCGCGCGGTGCGGAACGCCTCCTCGATGAAGCCGTCGCCCAGCAGGTTCTGGAACACCGAGGAGCGGTGCGCGCCGCTGCCGCCGTCGGCGAAGGCCTCGTTGACCACGTCCCAGGAGTGGATCTTGCCCTTGTAGTGGGCCATCGTCTGGTCGATGTGGTTGTTCATGACGCTGCGCAGCGTGTTGGCGTCACCGATGGAGGAGACCCAGTTGGGCAGTTGGGAGTGCCAGACCAGGGTGTGACCGCGCATCCGCTGGCCGTGGGCCTGCGTGTGGCTCATGATCTGGTCGCCCGGACCGAAGTTGAACGCCCCCCGGGACGGTTCGACCGTGTCCCACTTCATCTCGTTCTCCGCGGTGACCATGATGAACTCGCGGTCGAGGATGGTGGAGTACGTCGAGTTGCCGAGCTTGGACGCGGCGACGGCCGTACCGAAGTACCGGCCCGACTGCGCGGCCGCCGCCCCCAGCGAACTCGCCGCCGCGGCATCGGTCGCCATGCTGCCGACACCGACGAGTGCCAGCGATGCGGTGACGGTCACTCCGGTCGTCGCGAGCAACACCTTCTTGTAGCGATCATGCCAATTTAACGAAGGCATGCGGGTCCTCCTCTTGGCGTGCGGGTGGGGCACCGGTCGAGGGACGGGTGCCGGACTGCCGGACTACCGAACTTCGGCAGCGTTTGCTTCGAAAGTTTCGCTATTTCTGCGAACTTTTCGGGCACCTTAGAGCCACCCCGCGCACGCGTCAATACATCTCGTTCGCCACGGATCGCGCGGCGTCCCGGTTTCAGCCGCGCGGCGAGGAAGGGGGGCGCGATGTGGTGCGTACAGTGCTCCGAAAATTTCGAAGACGCTGTCTAATCTTTCGTGTCCGGTCTCAGGAGGCCGGTTCGGGCCAGGCCGCCATGGCGTACTCGGCCACGCGCCGCAGTTCCGCCGTGGTCGCCCCGTCCCGCGCCTGCTGCGACATGCCCTGCACGACCGCGGCGAAGTAGACGGCCAGGGCCCGGGTGTCGGCCCCCTCGGGGAGCGACCCGCTGGACCTGGCGTCCTCCAGCCTCTCCTCGAAGGACCGGGTGTTCGCCACTCTGCGCGCGCGCAGGTCCTGCTCGATGTCGGCCGTCTGCGGGGAGCAGTTGGCCGCCGCGGTGATGACCAGGCATCCGGCCGGGTGCTCCGGGTCGGTGTACGACACCGCCGCCTCGTCGAGCATCCTCGCGAAACCCGCGCGAGCGTCGCTCTCCCGGGCGAGCGCGTTCTCCATGAAGGCGCCGAAGGTGCTGCCGTAGCGGTCGACGACCTCGGTGAAGAGGGTGCGCTTGTCGCCGAAGGCCGCGTACAGGCTCGGCGGCGAGATCCCCATCGCGGCGGTCAGGTCGGAGACGGACGTGCCCTCGTAGCCGTGCTGCCAGAACAGGAGGGTGGCCCGCACGAGTGCCGTCTCGCGGTCGAAGCTCCGCGGCCTGCCGCGCTTGGTCGTCGTCATGGCCGAATTTTACAGCGATCGCTACGTAATTCGCGTAGAGTCAATTCATAGTCATCGCTACAGAATGTCGATGTGAAGGGGAGACCATGGGGACGCTCACGGGCAGGACGGCGCTGGTGACCGGCGGCAGCCGCGGGATCGGACGCGCGATCGCCGAGCGGCTCGGAGGCGACGGGGCGCTGGTGGCCGTGCACTACGGGCGCAACGCCCGGGCCGCGGACGAGGTCGTCGGTGCCGTCAGGGCCAAGGGCGGTACCGCGTTCGCGGTCCGCGCCGAACTGGGCGGGACCGGGGGCGTCGAGACCCTTTGGGAGGGCTACGACCGCCAGGTCCTGGAGCACTCCGACAGCACCGGCCTCGACATCCTCGTCAACAACGCCGGCATCACACCGCGCGGCGAGATCGAGGAGACCACGGTCGAAGCGTTCGACGAGGCCGTCGCCCTCAACATGCGCGCCCCGTTCTTCCTCGCGCAGCAGGGACTCCAGCGGCTGCGGGACGGCGGGCGGATCATCAACATCTCCTCCGGGGCGACCCGGATCGCGCTCACCGACATCATCGCGTACGCCATGACCAAGGGCGCCGTCGACGCCTTCACCCTCACCCTCGCCAAGGCCCTCGGCGGGCGAGGCATCACGGTCAACTCAGTGGCCCCCGGCATCATCGACACCGACATGAACGCCTCCTGGCTGCGCGGCAACGAGGCCGCGGAGCGGTCCGCGGCCGCACTCTCCGCCCTCGGCCGGGTGGGCCGCCCCCAGGACGTCGCCGACATCGTCGCCTTCCTCGCCTGCGACGACGCCCGATGGGTGACCGGTCAGGTCATCGACGCCACCGGCGGTTCCCGGCTCTGACCCGGCAGCCGGCGGTACGGACCCGGAAGCGGGCGCCCCACGCACGGTCGCGCGCACGCGTGTTCCGCACCGCCACGGGGAGGGCCGAACCGGCAGGCGGGTGGTGCTCGCTCGCCCGCGCTTGCGGCTGGTCAGCGAGGTGTACCTCCGGGGCGCGTCATGGCGAACACCAGCCAGGCGAGGGCGCAGAGACCGGCCGACAGCAGCAGGGACCATCCGGTGTCGGCGGTCGCGGCGGCGCCCATGAGGGCGACGCCGAGGGTGGCGCCGACCTGGCGCACGGCGTTGAGGAGGCCGCCGACGGAACCGGCCGTGCCGGGCGGCGCGGCGCCGATGACGGCCGCGACGAGGGCCGGCAGGACGCAGGAGATGCCTAAGCCGGTGAGCAACAGGCCCGCCGCGAGCCATGCGTAGGCGCTCCCGGTGAAGACCGCGCAGGTCAGAACCGTCCCCCCGGCGGCCAGGAGAGCCAGTCCCGCCAGAATCGGGGGCCGCGGGCCGGTGCGGGCCACGATCCTGCCGGTCAGCGGCGGATTGACGGCGAAGGGAACGGTCAGCGGCAGGAACGCCAGCCCTGTTTCCAGCGCGCTCAGGTGCCGCTCGTGCTGCAGCAGCAGGGGCAGCACGAAGAGGGATCCGGCCAGGGTGAAGTTGGCGACCGCGCCCGCCAGCAGCCCGGCACGTACCGGCGCCGACCGCAGCAGCGTCCGGTTCACGACCGGTGCCCCGCTCCGCCGTTCGAGCACGGTGGACACCAGGACCGCGACGCCGAGCCCGCCCGCTGACCACGCGGTGTGCACCCGCGCGCCCGCGCCTGCGGCGATCAGCGCGTCCGTGAACAGGGCCAGCACCGCCACGGCCGCCACCTGCGCCGGCCAGTCGACGCGGCGATCGCTGCGCGGACAGCGCATCGAACGCCCCCGGGTCAGGGCCAGCACCAGCAGACCCAGGGGCACGTTGACCAGGAACACCGCGCGCCATCCGGCCGCCTCCACCAGTGCGCCGCCGGCGATCGGGCCGGCCGCGACGGCCGCGCCGCTGACCGCGGCCCACACCGAGATCGCCCGGGCGCGTGGCGCGGGGTCCGGGTAGAGGCGGGCGATCACGGCCATGGAGGCGGGCACGCAAGCCGCCGCTGCCGCCCCCGAGACCGCCCGGAGGACCAGCAGCGCCCACAGACCCGGGGCCAGGGCGCTGAGCAGGGACGCGAGAGCGAACACGGCCGTACCGGAACGAAAGAGCCGCTCGGCGCCGAACCGGTCGGCTGCCGCTCCCGCCGACAGCAGCAGGGCCGCGAAGACCACGGTGTAGCCCGTGGTGGTCCACTGCAGGTCCGCCATCGACGCGCCCAGTGACGCGGCCAGGTCGGGTTCGGCGACGGACAGCACGGTGGTGTCGAGGAGCACCATGAAATAGCCCAGCGACACGCCCGTCAGCGCGGCTGCGCGTCTCGCCCGGGAGGGCGCGGGTGCCGCGGTCGCGACGGAGTTCACGACAGTCATGGAAGAGCGGGCCTCCGGTGAGCAGCGGGAAGAATCACGCGGCCCACCATCGCCCGACGAGGCGAGGCGCTCCACCGGCGGAACCGCACGCCCCGTTCGGAAATCCCGAACGCTCCGGCGGTGTTGGGCTCTTACGTGGAACTACGCCAACTCACCACCTTCGAGGCCGTGATACGGCACCGGACCGTGACCGACGCCGCTGTCGCACTCGGCCTCGCCCCCTCCTCGGTGTCGCAGCAGATCCGCACCCTCGAAACCGCCCTGGCCGTCACCCTCTTCACGCGCGGCCCCAAAGGCATGGAACCGACCCCCGCGGGGGAACGCCTGCGCGGCTGGGCGCGCACTCTGCTCGACACCGCCGAACAAGCCGTCCACGACGTCCGCACCGAGCGCCGACGGCTGCGGCTCGGCGCCCTGGAGACCCTCGCCGGCTCCCACGTCCCCCTCGTCCTCGCCCGGCTGGCGGAACACCGGCCCGACATCACCGTCGACGTCACGTCCGACCGCGCTCGCCAAGGGCTCCTCACGGACGTCGTCGAAGGGCGTCTCGACGCGGCTCTCCTCCTGGACGCCGGGGACGACCTCGGCGGACTCGGCTTCCCCGCCCCCGCCGAACCCCTCGCCTTCCTCGACCTCGATCCCGTTCCCCTGGCCCTGGTCGCCGCCCCGACCCACGCCCTCGCCGGCCGCACCTCACTGGGCCCGAGCGACCTCGACCACGAACGGCTCCTGGTCAACGTCCCCGAGTGCTCCTTCTGGATGGCCGGACAACGCCTCCTCGGCACCGGCCCCGAACGCGTGCGAGCCGGCGGAGTCCCGGTGATGCGCTCCTGGGCCGAACACGGTCTCGGCATCACCCTGCTGCCCCGCTTCGCCGTCACCGACAGCCTCCGCGCGGGCACCCTCGTCCGGCTCGCCCTGCCCCTGCCCGACCTCAGCCTGCGCCTGGTCTGGCGAGAGGACCGGGAAGCGCTGCCCGGCCTGCGCGACATCCTCTACGCCGCGGTCCGCCCGTGAGCGGGGCAGGCCCCGGTGGTCGTCCGCCACCGTTCGGCAGCGTTGTCACGCGGTCGGACACTCACTCCAGAAGGACCGGGCTCATGCGCAACGCCCCACGGCTTCCCTGCCGCTCGGCGCGCATCACATAGTGCAGGAGCGAAACTGGCGATCACCACCCCGACTGTAGCCAGCGGCATACCGCCGGCGCCTGGCGTCTGGCTACTCTGGCGGCGAGTTGACGGCCGACGAGAGCACCTCAGGCGGAAGCTCCTTGGGTACGAGCAGATCATGGGCGACTCCGGGCTCTCGGAAGAGGAACGCGGGAGCAGGCTGGAACGGGAGGTACCTAGCGAGAGCACCTGGGGTGACCTCCTCCACATTCGAGAGCGCATCGAGCTCGTAAGCCTCGAGCAAGCACCAGAGGTCACCGATCCCGCCGTGCTCACTTCCGTCGGCCTGCCATGCGCAACCGCCGCGGGCCTGCTGTCGACGTGGTTCGACCGACCCCACTGGCGATCAAACGGCGGACGCGCAGTCCACGGAGCGTGGGGCACGACCCCGGAAACAACGAAGGGAACACCCCTGAGCCGGCCCTTCGGCCTGTGTCCCCGGCAGGATGCGAACCTTCGACACCCGCCTCAGGAGTTCGATCACCGGCTCTCTCCACCTCGCAGACGCCGGGGAGACCGGGATGTGGCGGGCTGCTTTTGCCTGGTGTCGTCCGTGATCGTTGATGTCAGGTTTGGACGTCGGACAGGGAACCTCGGGGTGCAGCACGGTTCGAGGTGTGTGTCATTTGCTCCGTCGGACATGCCCCACGACGATCCCGACGACAGTAAGCACACCGATGACAATGAGTAACCAATCCGGCATGCCGTCAACGCCCCTGTACGAGCTCGCGTCCCAGCCGTCCGAAGCCCTCATGGCACCCTCCCCGCACGGTCGACCTTGCCCGCGCGTGTGCCCGACTCGGAGATCGATACGCCAACAACCCTAAAGACGAACGCCGTTGGTCGGCCTCGGGCGCCCTCGCACGGCCCAGAAACGGCTTCGCTTGGCGCGCTTGGCCTGGAGCCGGGACCTTCCCGCACCGCACCCTCGAACTGGGCCCGAAGATTCTCCGGATACGGACCGAACCCCCCGATCGGTAGGAACAGAGCAACGAACTCCCAATCGGCGCCAGTCAGTTGCGCACGCATCGCACCCACAGTTCTACCGGGCCCCGAACCCGCACGGGTCCGCAAGCCGATAGACGTGGGGTCTCGCCGCTCGTGACATGCCGATTTTGCGTGACCTGGGCGTTCTTGGCTGTCTCACGGCCTTGTCACCCATGATCAGTCTCAAATCCGTGGCATTTCTTCGAGAGGGCGAGGTCGAGATCAGGCAGCTTGCCCGTGTCGGCCGAGTACACCAGGCTGAGCACCGAGCACGAGGACTACCGGCGAGCCCAGATCGCGCACCGATGAGTTTCCCGCGCCGCGTCGGTCTGTACGCCGGACACCCACGGACGGGAGGCTGGACCATGCGGAAACTGATCTACGGCATGAACCTGACCCTGGACGGCTACATCGCCGCGGCCGGCGACGACATCGGCTGGAGCGGACCGCCGAGCCACGAGCTGTTCCAGTGGTGGCTCGACCACGAGCAGGCGAGTGGCCTGTCGCTGTACGGGCGCAAGCTATGGGAGACGATGAGCTCCTACTGGCCGACCGGCGACCAGCAGCCCGACGCCACCCCGGCGGAGATCGAGTTCGCGCGGAACTGGCGGGACACGCCGAAGGTGGTGTTCTCCTCGACGATCGACAAGGTCGACTGGAACACCCGCCTGGTCACCGGCGACGCGATCGCCGAGATCAGCCGGCTCAAGGCCGAGGACGGCGGCCCGATGAACATCGGCGGCGCAACGCTCGCCGGGGCGGCCATGCGCGCCGGGCTGATCGACGAGTACGCGATCGCCACCCATCCGGTCCTGGTGGGCGGCGGCACGCCGTTCTTCACCGCGCTGGACAGCTGGGTGAACCTGAACCTGGTGGAGACGCGGACTTTTCCCGGCGGCGTGGTCCTGACCAGGTACGAGACGAGGCGCTGAGCAGCAGCACCCCACACGCTTTGGTCTCACGGTGATGTCGTATACGACATCGGTACGACACGGCCCGTGAGATGACGACATCAGCAGCGAGACCCTCCAACGGAGATCACAACACCGGACAGGCCCTGACCGTCCTCTCGGCCGGGAAGTGGTGCGCCCCGGAGGAACGCTCGGTAGGCGTCCGCGGCGGCACCCTCCACGATCGGCCCCTCCGGTCCGTACCGCGTGTCGCTCCGGTCGCGCTTCGGCCCGGAGATCCAGAAAGCCTCATCGGTGCCGACGTCGTAGAAGTGGGCGTCGAACAAGCCGATACCCGTCGCGCGCCGCAGGGTCCGGCCGTGGAAGCAGGCGGTCTTCCAGCTCTTGGAGAAGTCCACCCATCCGATCCACGAGGGATGGCTCAGGCGGGCTGATCGACGTGACCGACCTGGTGGCGTTGGCCGAACTGGGCGGACCGCTTGCCGTGATGGGCGGCGCGGCCACCACCCGGCGGGAGATACGGCCGGTTCCCCCGCGCCGCGGAGTGATCCGACCCAACTCGACGGGCCTCCGCGTACGGTTGCGGCTCGCCCCCGGGCAGGAACCGGCGGACGTGGCCGCCTCGGCCGAACGACTGCGGCACGACTGGGGTGTTCACGCCGTGTACGTGCGGGACGTCAAGCCTGGTGTCGTCGAACTCCGGCTCGTCGGCTACGACGTCTTGCGCAAGGTGCGGATGCCGCGCCGCGTCGACGGCGGGCTTCTGCGGGTGCCGGTGGCCCTCCGGGAGGACGCGACCGCCTTCGTCCGGCCTGGGTCGAACAAGACTGTGGTCAGATGCCGGCGAATGCGGACAGCAGAGTGTCGGTCCGGAGCTGGAGTTCAGGGTCTCGACCCCGGTGACGCTGACGGACGTCACCTCGCTGCCGACAGAGTGGGCGAGGCTGACTTCCAGGGTGGCGCTCGTGCCGGCGAGCGGATACGAGTACCAGCCGTCGGACTTCTCGTCGTCGGTGTCCCGGACACCGATTTCGACGGTGTCCCAGTCGGTGTCGTCGAACGCGTACTCGACGTAGCGGGACAGCAGCTCCAGGGAGGCGCGCAGGTCGCGACCCATGATCCATCCGTCGATCTGCTTGCTCATGTCCTCCCCCAGTGGTCCAGACGATCAGCGTTCTGGCACGGATCTGGCACGCGACGAGTGATCACCATGAACAGCAGAAAGGCCCGGGTCGATGACCTGGGCCTTCTTCGTGGAGCGGGTGACGAGAATCGAACTCGCGCTCTCAGCTTGGGAAGCTGATGTTCTACCATTAAACTACACCCGCGTAAGACGCCGGTCGGGCCGGTGTCTGGTCGCGCGGTCACTCTACCTCATCCCCGGCCCCCGGCGCTGAAGCCCTGGGGGCCGAGTGTGTTTCGAGGGGTGGGATCCAGGTGTCCTGGGCGGGAGTTGGGGCATACGGTAGAGGGGTCGGAGTGGGTCCCGGCGTGGACGGAGTGCCGCCTGGAGGGTCGTCTCGTTCCTCCCGTAATGTGGCTTTCGTCGTCCGGCGAGCAGCAGCCGGACGCGGCTCTTGGGGAAGGGACTCGACGACTTGATGGATCACACCGTCGTCCGTTGTGCCGATGGGCACGTGTTCAGCACCGCTTCGTTCCCGATGCAGCAGGCCGAGCGGCTCGGTCCCGGGCGGCTCGTCCGGTGTCCTCGGTGTGCCCGGCTCCGCAGTGTGGTGCCGGTGACCCTCGAGAAGCGGTAGCGGCGAGAAGCGGTAGCGGCGAGCTGCAGGAGCAGCGAGCGGCACCAGTGGCAGCAGCAGCCTGGCGCGCGGAATCGTCCTGATGACGGCCGGTCCGCGCGCCTTGCGTATCCTCAGGGCGTGCTTCTCTCTGACAAGGACATCCGGGCCGAGATCGACGCCGGACGGGTACGGATCGATCCCTACGACGAATCCATGGTGCAGCCGTCCAGTGTCGACGTGCGCCTCGACCGCTACTTCCGGGTGTTCGAGAACCACCGGTACCCGCACATCGATCCCTCGGTCGAGCAGGCGGACCTCACGCGGCTGGTGGAGCCGGAGGGCGACGAGCCGTTCATCCTGCACCCCGGGGAGTTCGTCCTGGCCTCCACCTACGAGGTCATCACGCTCCCCGACGACCTCGCCTCCCGGCTCGAGGGCAAGAGTTCGCTCGGCCGGCTCGGGCTCGTCACGCACTCGACCGCCGGTTTCATCGACCCCGGCTTCTCCGGGCACGTCACCCTCGAGCTGTCCAACCTCGCCACCCTGCCCATCAAGCTGTGGCCGGGCATGAAGATCGGGCAGCTGTGCATGTTCCGGCTCAGCTCGCCCGCCGAGCACCCCTACGGCAGCGAGCGGTACGGGTCCCGGTACCAGGGGCAGCGCGGACCGACCGCCTCCCGCTCCTTCCTCAACTTCCACCGGACCCGGGTGTGAGCGGCGCATGAGCGACGTACGGGAGAACCTCAGCTACGAGCGGTTCGGCGTCGCCGTCCGTGAACTCGCCCAGACCATCGTCGACGACGGCTATCAGCCCGACATCGTGCTCAGCATCGCCCGCGGCGGGGTGTTTGTCGCCGGCGGCCTCGCGTACGCCCTCGACTGCAAGAACCTCCACCTGGTGAACGTCGAGTTCTACACCGGCGTGGGCACCACCCTCGAGATGCCCGTCATGCTCGCGCCCGTGCCCAACGCGATCGACTTCTCCGACAAGAAGGTCCTGATCACCGACGACGTCGCCGACACCGGCAAGACCCTCAAGCTGGTGCGGGACTTCTGCCTCGACGCCGTCGCCGAGGTCCGCAGCGCCGTGATCTACGAGAAGTCCCACTCCCTCGTGAAGTGCGAGTACGTCTGGAAGCGCACCGACGACTGGATCAACTTCCCGTGGAGCGTCCTGCCCGTCGTCCGCAGGTCGGGGGAGCCGGTCACTCCGTCCAGGGAAGCTCTCTGACCTGAGCCGGGAGCGTCGACGGCCGGGATCACCGCGCGGTGGTCCCGGCCGTTCGCCTTTTCCGGTCGTTCCCCGCTCGGACCTGTTCGAGGCCGGCTCGGCTCCGGTGACCTCGGTGGTCCGGTCCGCCCGCGAGCAGGGGGGCCGAGGGGCCGAGGTGCGAGGGGACCGCGGTCCGCCGATGACCCGAGGGTGCGTCCGTTCACGAGTTGGGCCTTCGGCGCAACCCGTCCGTGGCGCGCCGCTAACATGTTCGAACTCGCGATGAACGCCCCTATCGGCCTTCCTCCACCGGAAAACCATGCCGTCCGGCGTGTTGATCACCTTGGTCAGTCAAAAACTACTAAATCGGTCAAACAATTGATACCTATAGCATCGCGGGTGTTTTCGCGAATAAAAGGCAGACCCGATTTCTCCGGGTGGCGTCGGCCCCGGACGGTGCTGTGGGCCGCGGGAACGGCCGTGGCCCTCGGATTCCTCGTCGCGCTGGAACTCGTGGCGCGTCGTCTCGGCCTGCCGGGCCCGATGACCACGCAGGCGCGGGAAGTGGTCTTCCCGCCCAAGTCGGGTGGCCTGCTGTACGCCTCCATGGCGTTGATGATGGTGGTGCTCACCTGGCGGCAGCGGTTGATCGCCCTCGGCGCCGCGATCGGTGTCGACCTCGTCTTCGTCTCGGTCCGGTGGGCGGCCGGCGTCGAGGTGACCGAAGGCCACCCCTTCGGCAACGGTGCCCTGTGGGTGACTCTCGGCTGCGCGGTCTTCGCCGTCACGCGCCGCACCGGCCCGGAACGCGTCCTGCTGCTGAAGGGGGCCGGGCTGGCCCTGCTGCTGATGGCCGGGCGCAAGACCGGTGACACCTGGCTGCTCATCACCTCGGAGACCCGCCCCCTCGTGCTCGACCAGTACGTGGCGACCGCCGACCACGCGCTGGGCAACCCCTCGTGGCTGGTGGGCCGGGTCGTGGAGGCCAGCGGCCCGATCGGCTTCAACTTCCTCGACTTCGTCTACGGCCAGCTCGCGGTCGCCGCGGTCGTCGCCGCGCTGTACCAACTGCGCAACGTGGCGGTCGAGCGCCGCTTCCCGCGCCACCACCTGGTGCGCACCTTTCTGGTGATCGGCCTGATCGGTCCGGCCTTCTACATGCTCTACCCGGTGGTCGGGCCGATCTTCGCCTACGGCACGGGCGCCGAGCACTGGGCGGACGTCAGCCTGTGGGCACCGGACATGCCGCCCAGCGAGCCCTGGGCCGTGGCCGACCTGTGGCCGCAGACACCGCCGCCGCTCCAGCCCCCGCGCCACATGTCCTTCGACGAGATCACCCCGCGCAACTGCATGCCCAGCCTGCACACGGCGTGGGCCACCGCGATCTTCATCCATTCCCGAAAGGGCCCGCGCGTCCTGCGGTACGCGGGCACCTTCTGGCTGGTCGCCACCCTCTGCGCGACGCTGGGATTCGGCTACCACTACGGCGCCGACCTCATCGCCGGAGTGGTGTTCACCCTCACCATCGAGGCGGCTCTGCGCGCGTTCGACCAGGGCTGGGACCGGTCGGGGCTCCGGCTGGCCGCCTACGGCGCGACGGTCTTCACCGCGCTCCTGGTGTCGTATCGCTACCTGCCGTCGGAGATGGCCGAGCACCCGTGGGTGTTCGGACCGCTTCTCCTGCTGGCGACGGGCTCGGTGGTCTACGGCTACGTGCGGACGACCGCACGGTGGGAACCGAAGGCCGCGCCGGCGCCGGCGCCGGAACCCGAACCGCGACCCGAGCTGATCGTCTGACTCCTGCCGCCCCGGACGGCGCCCACCCCTGCGGAACCGGAAAGGCCCCCGGTAACCGGAAAGGCCCCCGGTGTCCGGGGGCCTTCTCCGTGTCGGTGCCGTGCGTCAGAACGTGCCCAGCTTCACGATCGACAGGATGGCGATCAGCTGGATCGCCGACGCGCCCAGGGCCTTCGGCCAGGGCAGGTCGTGGGAGCGGCTGACCATGAGGGTGAGGAGGGCGCCGGCGGCGACCCAGGTGGCCCATCCCAGCAGCTGCACGAACGACGCGTCGCCGCCCAGGAACATGGCGAAGACCAGGCGCGGGGCGTCCGTGAGGGACATGATCAGCATGGAGAGGCCGACCGTGGGCTGCCAGGCGCCGTCGCCGCCGAGCTGACGGGCCAGGGTGTGGGTGACGACGCCCAGGATGAAGGAGCTGATCACCATCGCCACGGCCGTCGTCAGGACGATCGGGATCGCGTTGGACAGCGTCGCGTTGATCGTGTCCGCGCGGGTGTCGTCGAAGCCGAACACCGCGAGCAGGCCGTAGAGGAAGGTGACGACGAGGGCGGGGCCCCACAGCGTGTAGTCCCGCATCCGCAGGAAGGTCTGGTCGGGGGACAGGACGACGCCCCGCAGGAGCTGCTTCCATTGCAGGCGCGGGCCGGTCGGGCCGGCCGGGGCCGCGGCGCCCGCGTGGTAGGTCTCGCCCTGGTTGTACTGCTGGTGGTCGTCGATCGAGAACGCCTGGGTGTGACCCGGGTTGTTCGCGGCGTACGGGTCGTGCGGGGGCGCGCCGTAGTGGTCGCCGCCACCGAAGTACTCCGGCTCGCCGCCGCCCTGGCCGCCGCCGTTCGAGGGGGGCCACTGCTGGCCTCCGCCTCCGCCGCCGTACTGCGGCCGCTGCTGCGGCGGGTACGGCTGCTGCGCAGGCGAGTAGCCGTGCGGAGACGGCCCCGGGGGCGTCTGCCGCCCGCGGGGAGGGTCATGGGGTCGCGCTTGCGGGGCGCGGCCGTCCCGGCCGCCACGTCCGATCCTGAATCCAGCCACGTCATCGAACGTACCTGGTCCCGGAGAGTGACGTGCGGGGCCCGGCCCTCCGGAAGCGGCATTGCGGCCGACCTGTGACATCCCCTAAGGGGAGTCCCGTACGACCGTCCGGGGGGCCCGCGGGACGGGCATCGGCACCGGCGGCCCGGGACGCGCGGTACGGCCGTTGGGACGACGGCGCCCCCCGTCCACGGTGGACGGGGGGCGCCGCAAGGTACCGTCGCCGGCGGTCACTTCACCGGCTGGGGCTCCGGCTCGCTCTCCGACTCGGCCGAGCCCGCGGGGGGTTCGTCGTCGACCGGGGTCTTCACGGAGTCGAGGAGGAGTTGGGCGACGTCCACGACCTGGACGGACTCCTTGGCCTTGCCCTCGTTCTTCTTGCCGTTCACGGAGTCCGTGAGCATGACGAGGCAGAACGGGCAGGCGGTGGAGACGATGTCGGGGTTCAGGGACAGGGCCTCGTCGACGCGCTCGTTGTTGATGCGCTTGCCGATCCGCTCCTCCATCCACATCCGCGCGCCGCCGGCGCCGCAGCAGAAGCCGCGTTCCTTGTGGCGGTGCATCTCCTGCTGGCGCAGTCCGGGCACCGCGGTCATGATCTCCCGCGGCGGCGAGTAGATCTTGTTGTGGCGGCCCAGGTAGCACGGGTCGTGGTAGGTGATGAGGCCGTCGACCGGGGTCACCGGGATCAGCTTGCCCTCGTCGACGAGGTGCTGGAGCAGCTGGGTGTGGTGGATGACCTCGTAGTCGCCGCCGAGCTGCGGGTACTCGTTGCCGAGGGTGTTGAGGCAGTGCGGGCAGGTGGCGACGATCTTCTTCGCCGACCGGGGCTTGCGGGACTCCTCGGTGACCTTGCCCTCGTCGTCCGTCTCCTCGCCGAACGCCATGTTCAGCGCCATGACGTTCTCCATGCCGAGCTCCTGGAACAGGGGCTCGTTGCCGAGGCGGCGGGCGGAGTCACCGGTGCACTTCTCGTCGCCGCCCATGATCGCGAACTTGACGCCCGCGATGTGGAGGAGTTCGGCGAAGGCCTTGGTGGTCTTCTTGGCGCGGTCCTCGAGGGCGCCGGCGCAGCCGACCCAGTACAGGTACTCGACCTCGGAGAGGTCCTCGATGTCCTTGCCGACGACCGGCACCTCGAAGTCGACTTCCTTCGTCCACTCCAGGCGCTGTTTCTTGGCCAGGCCCCAGGGGTTGCCCTTCTTCTCCAGGTTCTTGAGCATCGTGCCCGCCTCGGACGGGAACGAGGACTCGATCATGACCTGGTAGCGGCGCATGTCGACGATGTGGTCGACGTGCTCGATGTCGACCGGACACTGCTCGACGCAGGCGCCGCAGGTGGTGCAGGACCACAGGACGTCCGGGTCGATGACGCCGTTCTCCTCGGCGGTGCCGATGAGGGGGCGCTCGGCCTCGGCCAGCGCGGCGGCGGGGACGTTCTTGAGCTGCTCCTCGGACGCCTTCTCCTCGCCCTCCATGGTCTTGCCGCCACCCGCGAGCAGGTAGGGGGCCTTGGCGTGCGCGTGGTCCCTCAGCGACATGATCAGGAGCTTCGGGGAGAGCGGCTTGCCGGTGTTCCAGGCGGGGCACTGCGACTGGCAGCGCCCGCACTCGGTGCAGGTGGAGAAGTCCAGCAGGCCCTTCCAGGAGAACTGCTCGACCTGGGAGACGCCGAAGACGTCGTCGTCGCCGGGGTCGGCGAAGTCGATCGGCTTGCCGCCGGAGGTCATCGGCTGGAGGGCGCCCAGGGCGGTGCCGCCGGCGGCCTCGCGCTTGAACCAGATGTTCGGGAAGGCGAGGAAGCGGTGCCAGGCGACACCCATGTTGGTGTTCAGCGAGACGACGATCATCCAGACGAAGGACGTCCCGATCTTGATCATCGCGGTGAGGTAGACGAGGTTCTGCAGCGCGGTGACCGACAGGCCCTTGAAGGCGAGGACCAGGGGGTACGAGGCGAAGTAGCCGGCCTCGTAGTGATCGACGTGGTGGAGCGCGCCCTCGAGGCCGCGCAGCACGTAGATGGCGAGGCCGATGGTGAGGATGACGTACTCGACGAAGTACGCCTGACCGGACTTGGAGCCCGCGAAGCGGGACTTGCGGCCGGGCCGCGAGGGCAGGCTCAGCAGGCGGATCACGATGAGCACGGCGATGCCCAGGATCGTCATCACGCCGATGAACTCGATGTACATCTCGAACGGCAGGAACGTGCCGATCAGCGGCAGCGTCCAGTCGGCCTGGAAGAGCTGGCCGAACGCCTGCGCCAGGGTGGGCGGCAGCGTCAGGAAGCCGACGGCCACGAACCAGTGGGCGATGCCGACGACGCCCCAGCGGTTCATGCGCGTGTGGCCGAGGAACTCGCGGACGAGTGTCACGCTGCGCTGGTAGGGGTTGTCGGTCCGGGTGCCGGCCGGGACCGGCTGGCCCAGCTTGAAGTACCGGACGAACTGGCCGATGGCGCGGGCGAGCAGGGCGACGCCGACCACGGTCAGGGCCAGCGACACGATGATCGCGGCGAGTTGCATGGGGGCTCCTCGGGCCTGCGAGGTTTGCGGGGTTTCGTCGGCGGCGCCGACATTACTAAGCGGTAACTTATGCAGTCCGTCTGAGACTACCCCTATCCTCCGCCGCACTGTAGTCGGGCACGGGGTGATCTGGATCGCTGAGGGTCACCTCAGGTCCGGTGCGGGAGCGGCTCGGGAGGCCGGCCCGAGGGGCGTGCGGAGGCGGCCCGGGAGACGGCTCGGGGGCGGGAGAAATCCGATCGTGTTATTCGTACCGAATGGATACATTTATGACTAATTTATAGCCGTGCTCTACGGGATCGTCGCCGCCACCACCGCCCTGCTCCTCGCCGCCGTCCTCGCCGCGCTGCTGCGCGCCCCCGCCCTGCGACTCGGACTGCTCGACCGGCGGCAGCGGCAGCGACGCGTGCCGCTGTCCGGGGGCGTGGCCGTCGTGCTCGCCACCTGCGTGGTCGCCGTCACCGGCGACCGCACCGGCCTCGCGCCGCTCGGCGAGGGGATGGGCGCCCTGCTCGCCGCCGGGGCGGGCGTCGCCGCCCTCGGGCTGGTGGCGGACGCCTGGCGGCTGAAGACCCGGTTCCTCCTCGCCGGTACGGCCGTGGCGGCGGCGTTCGTCGTCCCGTACGCCGACACCGGTGTGCCCGCCGGAGTCGCCGCCGTCGGCTGGATCGCCTGCGTCGCCCTCGCCTTCCGGTCGCTCGACCACGCCGAAGGGGTGGGCGGCACCGTCGGGGTCGTCACCGCCTTCGGGGTGGCCGCCTGCGCCGCGGCCGAGGTGATGGACGGTCTGGCGGTGCTGCTGAGCGTGCTCGCCGCCGCGCTGACCGGCTTCCTCATGCACAACTGGCCCCCCGCGCGCGTGGCGCTCGGCGGCTGCGGCGCCCTGTTCACCGGTTTCCTGCTCGCCGCGGCGGCCGTCACCACGCGCGCGGGGCAGGACGCGGCCACCGGGGCGGGGGTGCTGTTCGCGCTCACCGCGGTCGCCGTGGCCGACGTCGTCCTCGTCGTGCTGGCCCGGCGCACGGCCGGGCGCCCGCTGCTGCGCCGCGGCCCCGACCACCTCGCCCACCGGCTGCGCCGGCTCGGCCTGACTCCGGCGGGGGTGGCGGTGGCCGTCGGCGCGGCCGCCTTCCCGGGGGTGCTCGTGGGAGCGCTGGTGCACACCGGGGTGCTGGGCGTACCGGCCGTGCTCTGGGTCGCGGGCGGCGTGCTCGTCGTCGTCCTCGTGCTGTGGCGCGTACGCGCGCGCGTGCCGGGGCAGGGGCGTACCGGCCCGGAGACGCGTGCGGGCCAGGGCGCCCGCGTGCGTCACGACCCGTCTCCGCATCAACGCCAGCGCCCCCGGCGTCAACCCGTGTCCCTGGTGCAGCCCCCTCGGGAGTCGGCGGAATCACCCTTGCGGACACCTCGTCGCATCGCATCGCACCAGGTCAGCGGCTCCTTGCGTGTAAGGAACGGATAAGAGTTGAGTCCGGCTGACTCATGTCTGTTGACCCAGCGGTGAGCGTCGTGCACACTTGAGCCTGTTCCACTCAAGTCAGCTGGAGGAAGATCACCATGGCACGTGCGGTCGGCATCGACCTGGGCACAACCAACTCCGTTGTCAGCGTTCTGGAGGGCGGCGAGCCCACCGTCATCACCAACGCCGAGGGTGCCAGGACCACGCCGTCCGTCGTCGCCTTCGCCAAGAACGGCGAGGTGCTGGTCGGCGAGGTGGCCAAGCGCCAGGCGGTCACGAACGTGGACCGGACCATCCGCTCGGTGAAGCGCCACATGGGCACCGACTGGAAGATCGAGCTCGACGGGAAGCAGTTCAACCCGCAGCAGATGAGCGCGTTCATCCTGCAGAAGCTGAAGCGGGACGCCGAGGCGTACCTGGGCGAGAAGGTGACCGACGCGGTCATCACCGTCCCGGCGTACTTCAACGACTCCGAGCGCCAGGCGACGAAGGAAGCCGGTGAGATCGCCGGTCTCAACGTCCTCCGCATCGTCAACGAGCCCACCGCGGCCGCGCTCGCGTACGGCCTCGACAAGGACGACCAGACGATCCTCGTCTTCGACCTCGGTGGCGGCACCTTCGACGTGTCCCTCCTGGAGATCGGTGACGGCGTCGTCGAGGTGAAGGCCACCAACGGCGACAACCACCTCGGTGGTGACGACTGGGACCAGCGTGTCGTCGACTACCTGGTGCAGCAGTTCAAGTCCGGTCACGGCGTGGACCTCGCCAAGGACAAGATGGCCCTCCAGCGCCTCCGCGAGGCCGCCGAGAAGGCCAAGATCGAGCTGTCCTCGTCCACCGAGACCTCGATCAACCTGCCGTACATCACGGCGTCCGCCGAGGGCCCGCTGCACCTGGACGAGAAGCTCACGCGCGCCCAGTTCCAGCAGCTGACCGCCGACCTGCTGGAGCGCTGCAAGACGCCGTTCCACAACGTCATCAAGGACGCCGGCATCGCCCTCTCCGAGATCGACCACGTCGTTCTCGTCGGTGGCTCCACGCGTATGCCCGCCGTCGCCGAGCTGGTCAAGGAACTGACCGGCGGCAAGGACGCCAACAAGGGTGTGAACCCGGACGAGGTCGTCGCCATCGGCGCCTCGCTCCAGGCCGGTGTCCTCAAGGGCGAGGTCAAGGACGTCCTGCTCCTCGACGTCACCCCGCTGTCCCTCGGCATCGAGACCAAGGGCGGCATCATGACCAAGCTCATCGAGCGGAACACGACGATCCCGACCAAGCGGTCCGAGATCTTCACCACCGCCGAGGACAACCAGCCCTCCGTGCAGATCCAGGTCTACCAGGGCGAGCGCGAGATCGCGGCGTACAACAAGAAGCTCGGGATGTTCGAGCTGACCGGTCTGCCGCCGGCCCCGCGTGGCGTCCCGCAGATCGAGGTCTCCTTCGACATCGACGCCAACGGCATCATGCACGTGACGGCGAAGGACCTCGGCACCGGCAAGGAGCAGAAGATGACCGTCACCGGCGGCTCCTCGCTGCCGAAGGACGAGGTCGACCGCATGCGCCAGGAGGCCGAGCAGTACGCGGACGAGGACCACCGCCGCCGCGAGGCCGCCGAGGCCCGCAACCAGGGCGAGCAGCTCGTCTACCAGACGGAGAAGTTCCTCAAGGACAACGAGGACAAGGTCCCGGGCGAGATCAAGACCGAGGTCGAGGGCGCGATCGGCGAGCTGAAGGAAGCCCTCAAGGGCGAGGACACCGCCGAGATCCGCACCGCCACCGAGAAGGTCGCGGCCGTCTCCCAGAAGCTGGGCCAGGCCATGTACGCCGACGCCCAGGCCGCCGGTGGCGAGGCTCCGGGCGCCGGCGCCGGCGCCAAGGCCGCCGACGACGACGTGGTGGACGCCGAGATCGTGGACGACGAGCGCAAGGACGGTGCCGCGTGACGGAGGAGACTCCGGGCTTCGAGGAGAAGCCCGACGTCCCCTCCGGCGCCACCCCTGAAGACGCCGAGCCGCAGGCCGACTCCTCCGCCGCGGCGGAGGAGTCGGCCCCGGCCGGGGACGCGAACCAGACAGTGGCACTGGTGGCCCAGCTGGACCAGGCCCGCAAGGCGCTCGACGAGCGCACGGCGGACCTCCAGCGCCTCCAGGCCGAGTTCCAGAACTACCGCCGCCGGGTCGAGCGGGACCGGATCGCGGTCAAGGAGATCGCCGTCGCGAACCTCCTGACCGAACTCCTGCCCGTGCTCGACGACATCGGCCGCGCGCGGGAACACGGCGAACTCGTCGGCGGGTTCAAGTCCGTCGCCGAGTCGCTGGAGACCGTGGCGGCGAAGATGGGCCTCCAGCAGTTCGGCAAGGAGGGCGAGCCCTTCGACCCGACGATCCACGAGGCCCTGATGCACAGTTACGCCCCGGACGTCACCGAGACGACGTGCGTGGCGATTCTCCAGCCCGGGTACCGGATCGGCGAACGCACCATCCGTCCCGCGCGGGTGGCGGTCGCCGAGCCCCAGCCGGGCGCGCAGGCCGTCAAGGGCGACGAGGCGGAGGCCGGCGACGACAAGGAGAGCGGTGGCCCGGACGAGGGCTGAGCTTGACGAGCGGATGAGGAAGGAGGGACGTCGGGGATGAGCACCAAGGACTTCATCGAGAAGGACTACTACAAGGTTCTCGGCGTCCCCAAGGACGCCACCGAGGCCGAGATCAAGAAGGCGTACCGGAAGCTCGCCCGCGAGTTCCACCCGGACGCCAACAAGGGCAACGCCAAGGCCGAGGAGCGCTTCAAGGAGATCTCCGAGGCGAACGACATCCTCGGCGACCCCAAGAAGCGCAAGGAGTACGACGAGGCACGCGCCCTCTTCGGCAACGGCGGCTTCCGCCCGGGGCCGGGCGCGGGCGGCGGCTCCTTCAACTTCGACCTGGGCGACCTCTTCGGGGGCGCCCAGGGCGGCGGTGGCGGCGCGGCCGGCGGTTTCGGCGGCGGACTCGGCGACGTCTTCGGGGGCCTGTTCAACCGCGGCGGCGCGGGTACGGGCACCCGTACCCAGCCCCGGCGCGGCCAGGACATCGACACCGAGGTCACCCTGACCTTCACGGAAGCCATCGAGGGCGCGACGGTCCCGCTGCGCATGTCCTCGCAGTCCCCCTGCAAGGCCTGCTCCGGCACCGGCGACAAGAACGGCACCCCGCGCGTGTGCCCGACCTGTGTCGGCACCGGCCAGGTGGCGCGGGGCTCGGGCGGCGGGTTCTCGCTGACCGACCCCTGCCCGGACTGCAAGGGCCGCGGCCTGATCGCCGAGCACCCCTGCACGGAGTGCAAGGGCAGCGGCCGCGCCAAGTCCTCCCGCACCATGCAGGTCCGCATCCCGGCGGGCGTCACCGACGGGCAGCGCATCCGGCTGCGCGGCAAGGGAGCGCCCGGTGAGCGCGGCGGCCCGGCCGGCGACCTGTACGTGCTCGTCCACGTCGGCGCGCACCCGGTCTTCGGCCGCAAGGACGACAACCTCACGGTGACCGTGCCGGTGACGTTCGCGGAGGCCGCCCTCGGCGGGGAGATCAGGGTGCCCACGCTGGGCGGCCCGTCGCTCACGCTGAAGCTGCCGCCCGGCACGCCCAACGGGCGCACCATGCGGGCGCGCGGCAAGGGCGCGGTCCGCAAGGACGGCACCCGCGGCGATCTGCTGGTCACCGTGGAGGTAAGTGTTCCGAAGGACCTCTCGGGGAAGGCTCGGGACGCACTGGAGGCGTATCGCGAGGCGACCGCGGGTGAGGATCCGCGGGAGGAGCTGTTCGAGGCAGCGAAGGGAGCTTGAGAGTGATGGACGGCCGTCGGCGCAATCCGTATGAACTGACCCAGGAGACCCCGGTCTACGTCATTTCGGTGGCGGCTCAGCTCTCCGGCCTGCACCCGCAGACCCTGCGCCAGTACGACCGCCTGGGACTGGTGTCCCCGGACCGCACCGCCGGCCGGGGCCGCCGCTACTCGGCCCGCGACATCGAACTGCTGCGCACGGTCCAGCAGTTGTCGCAGGACGAGGGCATCAACCTGGCGGGCATCAAGCGGATCATCGAGCTGGAGAACCAGGTGGTGGCCCTCCAGTCCCGGATCGCGGAGCTGGAGGACGCCCTCGACGGCGCGGCGGCGACCATGCGGCAGCGCGAGGCCGCCGTGCACGCCTCCTACCGGCGCGACCTGGTGCCGTACCAGGAGGTCCAGCAGACCAGCGCCCTGGTCGTGTGGCGGCCGAAGCGGCAGAAGTCCGCGGACTGACGGGGTGACAGCACGCCCGAGGGGCCCGGAGGTCGATTCCTCCGGGCCCCTTCGCGTCCTCCGGGCCCCTTCGCGCGCTGTCCCGGCGGGCGTCGGCCGCCGTTCCGCACGGGGCCGGAGTGTCGTGCGCGTGGGGTGCTGCGCCGTCGGACGCGCGGGCCCGGAGCCGATGCCGGCCAGGGCTGGCCGACTTCGTGCGGTCCTCTGTTCGGGCGGGACGGCCGGGCGGTTCGCCGTGATGACGTTCCGTGAGGGGCGGAGAGGGCTGTGCGGTCGTTCGCTGATGTGTGAACTCGTGTCGAGTGAAGGGTCCGTAAAGGGGTTTTGGAGGGTTTCCGTCCTGTCTCCATGCGTCTTCACGTGCTAAGCGGAGTGTGATGTTGTCACTTCGTTAAGTAGTACGGCTTGACGCCGACGGGCGCCGCCGCGTTGGCTTTTGAGCCACCTGGGTCAACATGTCGCACCCATGTCCGGAACGCACCTGAAGTGAGCCCTCGAATGCGTCGTATCGCCATAGCCGTGGCTGCCTCCACGATGTCCCTCTCGCTCGCGGGATGCGGGATGCTGAGCGCGACGGAGGACAGCGGCGAAGCGACGCCGACGAAGAGCAACGACATCACCGTCGGCGTGCTGATGCCGGAGAAGACGAACACCCGTTACGAGGAGTTCGACTACCCCATCATCAAGGCGAAGGTCGCCTCGCTCACCGGCAACAAGGGCAAGACGGAGTACGCCAACGCGGCCGCGAAGAGCGAGACGCAGGTGGCCCAGATGGAGCGGATGATCGACGAGAAGGTCGACATCATCCTGCTCGACGCCGTCGACTCGCACGCCATCGCGGACACCGTGAAGAAGGCCAAGGACGCCGGCATCCCGGTCATCGCCTACGACCGGCTGTCCGAGGGCCCGATCGACGCGTACGTCTCCTTCGACAACGAGCTGGTCGGCCAGGTGCAGGGCCGCACCCTGGTCGAGGCGATCGACACGCCCAGCACCGCCGACAAGATCGTCATGATGAACGGCTCGCCGACCGACCCGAACGCCAAGCAGTTCAAGACCGGCGCGATGTCGGAGCTGAGCGGCCGGGTGACGATCTCCGAGTCCTTCGACACCAAGGACTGGAGCCCGGAGATCGCCGAGTCCAACATGGCCGAGGCGATCGGGAAGATCGGCAAGGGCAACATCGCGGCCGTCTACTCCGCCAACGACGCCATGGCCGGCGGCATCATCAAGGCCCTGCGCGCCGCGGGCGTCGAGGAACTGCCGCCGATCACCGGTCAGGACGCGGAGCTGCCCGCGGTGCAGCGGATCATCAGCGGTGAGCAGTACATGAGCGTGTACAAGCCCTACCCGCAGATGGCGGAGGCGGCCGCGGAGATGGCCGTCGCCAAGGTCCAGGGCCGTGACATCGAGTTCGACGCCCTGACCCGCGACAAGATCGACAGCCCCACCGACAAGGAGATCCCGGCCCAGCTGGTCACCGTGGTGGCGCTGACGAAGAAGAACATCAAGGAGACCGTCATCGCGGACGGCATCTACAAGCCGTCCGACATCTGCACCGCCAAGTACGCGGCCGCCTGCCAGGCCCTCAGGCTGAACTGAGCGGTGTGAGCCGGTAGGGACGGCGGGGCCGGGCCGGGCCCACCGTCCGCCGGGCCGGCCCTCGCCGTCCGTGGCGCGAGGTACCGAGCGGGCCCCCGAAGCACCGCAGGCGTCGGCGTACGCCGCACGGCGCCGCGCTCGGCGGGCGGCCGGCGGGAGCCGCCACGTGGAGCCGCTCGGTCACGTTCACGGTCGCGCGGGCGGAGCCGGTCCACGCCCCCGCGGGTCCCCGCCCCCGCCCCGCACCGGTACAGGCGACCTGAGGTCGCGCCGGCCCCGTCCGACGGCTCGCCGCTCCCACAGCCGGTACGGACTCCTGAGGCCACCGGAGCGGGCGCCTGCCCGCGCTCGGCCCGTACCGGGCCGTCGGGCGGTCGGGCCGTCGGCCGGTCGCCCAGGAGTCCAGCGTCGCCCGGCCGGTCCCGGCGCTGCGTGCAGGGCGCTGCCCGCGCACAAGCCCGCACCGTCCGGTCCGTCCCCCGAGGCACTGTCGGCGCACCGCGGCAGGAGCGCCACCCGGGCCCCTGGGCGCCGACCGGGCGCGCCCCCAGCCGCCCGGACCCGCCGGGCTGCCCCCTCGCCGTACGCCCCCCTCAAGGGTGTCGAGGCCCCGGCCCCGGCGCGAGGACACGGGCGCGAGGACACGGGCGTCCGGGCGGGGCGGTGCCCCCCCCCGCCCGCGGCGGCGCCCGTCACACCCCGGTCGGTGGCCGCGAGGGCCATCGGGGCGTCCCGGTGACGCCGTTGCCCCGTTGCCCCTTCGCCCGGGCGGCAGCGGTACGGCGGCCGCCCGGCCACGCCGGCGCCTGCTCCCGGGGGCGGGACGCGACGCGGTGATCACCCGGTGGGTTGCGGGGCGCACGGGCGTGCGAGGACCCGGACGGATTCCCGCCGGGCGTCCGCGGGGAGCATCAGCTTGTTGCAGTGTGAGGGGCGGAGGCCGGGAGGAACCCGCGTAAATGGGCGGAATTCAAAAGGATCGTGGGGAGGAGTCGTGTTGCGGAGCCGGTCCGGGGCCGCGCATAGTTGCGCTGCGGAAAACGCGGACGACGCGCGACACGCGGACGGCGGGGGTGGGATGGGCGATGGCCGGGCACGGGGCGGAGGAGCATCCTCACGGTGCTGACCGACTGTGCGAGGCCGGGGACCGCGTGTACTCCCGGGCCGTACGGCGGGGCCGGGTGTCGCGCCGGGACGCCGAGCCGGTGCCCTGCCTGCTGGACCTCGCCCTGTTGCACCCCGACCCCGACGACATGGAATGGCTGGTTCCGACCTCTCCGCAGGAGGTCATGACCCGGTTGCTGCGCGGACTCTACGACGAGGTGAGCGCCAGCCGGCTGCGGATGGGTTCGGCGGTCGCCGCCTTCGAGTGGTACGCCGGGCTCGGCGGGCCCGCGCCGGGCGGCCCGGCCGGGGAGGGCGCGGCGATCCGCGTCCTGGACGGGGCCTCCCGCATCCAGGCGGCCCTCGACGAGGCGACGGAGGCGTGCACCACCGAGGTGCTGACGGTGCAGCCCGGCGGCATCCGGCGCGAGCACGAACTGTCGGAGGGGCTGCACCGGGCGCTCGCCCTGCGCGGGCGGGGCGTGCGGATGCGCGACCTCTACAACCACGTCGCCCGGCACGGCCAGGGCCTGCTCAACTACCTGGAGCTGATGGGCGACGCGGTCGAGGCCCGCACCCTCGACGAGGTCATCGACCGGCTGATCCTGTTCGACCGCACGGTCGCGTTCATCCCCGCCAACGCCGACCGCACGATGGCGCTGGAGCTGCGCCACCCGGCCCTGGTCGCCTACCTGGGCACGGTCTTCGACCGGTTGTGGCGGCTGGCGGTCCCGCTGTCCGCCGCGCTGCCCGACACCCGCGTCGAGGGCGTCTCGCACCGCGAGCAGTCCATCGCCGCGCTGCTGGCGGAGGGGCACCAGGACGCGGTGATCGCCGAACGCCTCGGCATCAGCGTGCGCACCTGCCGCGCGCACATCGCCCGCCTCTCGGAGACGCTCGGGGCGGCCAGCCGTACCCAGCTGGGCGTGCGCATCGCCCAGGTCGGCCTCGACGTGCCGCGCACCGCGGATCCCGCTCAGCCCTCCGGGTCGAGGATCCCCGAGCGCCCGATGAGGTAGCCGAGCTGGGCGCGGCTCTCGCTGCCGAGGGTGGCGGCGAGTTTGGCGATGTGCACCCGGGCCGTACGGACGTTCATGCCGAGGCGGTCGGCGATGACGGCGTCGGTGTGGCCCTCGACGAGGAGGGCGGCGATGGCGCGCTGGCGCGGGGTGACGCCGTCGCGGGTGGGCTGGGTGACCGTCTCGGGATACATGGGGGTGGCCAGGCGCCAGAGCCGGTCGAAGACCGTGACCAGGAAGGAGATCAGCGCGGGGTGGCGGATCTCGAGCGCGAGGCTGCGGTCGGCGTTGGCGGGGATGAACGCCACCGTCCGGTCGACCAGGAGGAGGCGGTCGGTTATCTCGTCCAGGGTGCGGGCCTGCGCGTCGCCCCGCAGCTGTTCGTAGCGGGACAGCACGAGGGGCCGGTGCCGCTGCGTGTGCTGGTAGAGGGCGCGGATACGGCCGCCGCGGTCGAGGAGCGCCTGGTCGCGGCGCATGGCGACGGCCTGGGCCGCCTCGCCGCGGGCGCCCGTGTGGTGGTGGTTGGGCTGGATGCAGAGGACCTCCAGGGACGCCTCGCCCATGGCGTCGGTGATGGCCTGGTTGATCTGCTCCGTACCGCTCAGGATGCGCAGGGCCGACGCCTCCGCGTCCGCGGCGCACCGCCCGTCGATCCGCATCAGCGGCTCGAACTCCTCCAGCAGCAGGGTCTCGCGCCGTCGTTCGTCGGCGACGCGTGCCGCCGAGGTGCGCAGGAACCGGTGCAGCGCGGTGGCCGGGGCGACCGGTCTCAGCACCCGTGGTTCGCAGGGGTCCGGGTGCAGCAGGCCGAAGCCGAGCAGGCAGGGGGCCTCCTCCTCGGCGTCCTTCCCGGTGACGTGTCCGTCCCGCAGGGCCCGTGCGTACAGCTCCAGGCCCGCGGCGCACAGCTCCTCCACGCCGTGCTCCGGGTGCGGCGGCGGGTTCACCGGGTTCACGGCGCGGTGTCCTCCTGCTTGAGGATCCCGGACTGCGCGAGGAGGTAGCCGAGTTGGGCGCGGCTGCCGCTGCCCAGCGTCGAGGCGAGCTTGGCGATGTGCGCGCGGCAGGTGCGGACGTTCATGCCGAGCCGGCGGGCGATCGCCTCGTCGACGTGGCCCTCGACCAGGAGCTTGGCGATGGAGTGCTGGATGTCGGTGATGCCGTCCGGCGCCGGTTCGTAGGGGGCGCCCGCGCTCAGGGGTACGGCGCGGCTCCACATGAACTCGAAGACCTTGATCAGGTAGCGGACGAGGCCGGGGTGGCGCAGTTCGAGCGCGACCTGCCGGTCGTCGCGGGTGGGGATGAAGGCCACGGTCTCGTCGCAGATGATGAGGCGTTCGACGAGTTCGTCGATGGTGCGGTACTCCACCTTGCCGTCGGTGAACTGGGCCACGTAGGCCAGCGTCTCGGGGCTGTGCCGGGCCGTGTGCTGGTACAGGGTCCGGATGCGCACCCCGCGGTCGGTCAGCGGCTTGTCGCGGTCGAGGGCCTGTTCGAGGGTGTGTTCCAGCCGCCGTTGGCCGGGCTGGACGGTGAGCATCTCGGACCGGCACTGTGCGGTGGCGAGGTCGAGGGCGGCGTTGATCCGGTCGAAGCCCTCCAGGACCGTGATGGAGTGCGTGGACGCGGTGGACTGGGCGCTCAGTGCCATGAAGGGTTCGAAGGCGTCGGCGATCCGGATCGACATCCGCCGGTGTTCGCTGATCTCGCGTTCGATGGGGTTCAGGCGCTGGGCCAGGGCGACCGCCGGCGGCACGGGACGCAGCCAGTCGGCGTCGTCGGGGTCCGGGTGCAGGAGGGCGAACTCCATCAGGCACGGAGCGGGTTCCGCGTCCACGCGGGCGATGCGTCCGGCGCGCAGGGCCTGCGCGTAGAGCCGGGCGCCGGCCTCACACAATTCGGTCACCGCATGGGGATGTGTCCCTTTAGTCCCGATGGTTACCAAATTTCCACCCCCCAGGGTCCTGAACATGCAGGAACATGATGCACCGATCGTGTGGCCATGACGTGCCCGAATGAGCCATCGTCTTACTCGACGGGGGAAGAGGTGACCATCAAGTGAGGACGAAGCCGACTATGGGCAAGAGAAAGCTTCGCTCGGTTCTTGTCGCCGCCTTCTCTGCCGCTGTGGCCTTCGGAGTGCTGAGTGGCCTCGCGGGTGCGGAGAACGGCGCCCTGGCGGACAGTAGCTGGGGTTCGAAGCAGCCGAGCACCGCTGTCGCCGGCGACAGCAGCTGGGGCATCGTGGCGCCGAACGGCGCGGACGACAGCAGTTGGGGCTGACGGGCAGATGACGACCCCTCCTGACGACCGCTCCTTCCGACGCGAGATGGCCACGGCCTACCGCTCCGGCTGGCACTTCATCGACCTGGTCACCGCCATCCCCCACAGTGGTGACTCGTTGATGGTGACGGTGTTCGGGGAGCCGGTCGTCGTGACCCGGGACGATGACGACGACGTGCGTGCGTACCGGTGTCTGCGACGGCCCCGGGGAGCCCCCCAGCCCGTACGGTGTGCCATCCGATACGGAATGATCTTCGTCAACCTGGACCAGCGGGACCACCAACTGGCGGAGTCGGCGAGTCCGACCGCGCCCAGGACCATCTCAGCCACCCCCCGCAGTGCCTGACGCGATTCCCCCGTCGTAACAGATCGCGCAGGTACTTCCCCCCGCAGCGGCGTCACCGTGACCTGAACACGGTGACGCCGCTGTCGTTCGCGGGGACGTTTCCGGTTGTCGGACCCGGCGAGGTGGCCGGAAGTCGCCGGTGCGGATCAGGTCACCCGCCGGGCGGCCCGTCGGCTCCGTCCTCCCCGGCGCGTCGCGCCCGTCGTCCCCCTCAACCCCGGCCCATCGCCCGCGTCAGCTCGATCTCGATCACCACGCGCGTGGGGTTGGGGCGCGGGGTCCGGCCGTAGCGCTCGGCGTAACGGCGTTCCGCCTCCGCGACCCGGTCCGGCTCGGCGCGGACGACGGCCCGGCCCTCCAGCGTGGCCCAGCGCCTGCCGTCCACCTGGCACACCGCGACCCGGGCGCCCTCCGTGCCGGCCGCCAGGACGTTCCGCACCTTCGTACTCGCCCGGTCCGCGATCACCCGGGCGAGCCGGCCCTCCGGGTCGTACGTCACTCCCACCGGAACGACGTGCGGAGAACCGTCCGGGCGTGGTGTGGTCAGGGTGCACAGGTGTCTTTCACGCCAGAAGTCGAGGTACGGCGCGTCGGGAGCGCCCGGGTCCTGGGGGTATGCGGCCATGGCTTGAACCTAGCTGCCGGGGGACTCCCGGACGCAACCTTGAGTGGAATAGACTCAAGTTTGTGTACGCTGACAGAGTCAGTGATGACGGCTGACGCAAGGAGGAGACAGCGACCGTGGACGCAGAGCTGACCAACCGGAGCCGAGAAGCCATCCAGACCGCCGGCAATCGGGCCCTGTCCGCAGGGCACCCCGACCTCACCCCGGCACACCTGCTCCTCGCGCTGCTCCAGGGGCAGGAGAACGAGAACATCGTCGATCTGCTCGCCGCCGCCGGCGCCGACCAGGCCGCCGTGCGCACGGGCGCCGAGCAGGTGCTCGGCTCGCTGCCCAGCGTGGCCGGGTCCACCGTCGCGCCCCCGCAGCCCAACCGCGAACTGCTCGCCGTGATCGCGGACGCCCAGGAGCGCGCGCGGGAACTCGGCGACGAGTACCTCTCCACCGAGCACCTGCTCATCGGGATCGCCGCGAAGGGCGGCCGGGCCGGCGATGTGCTCGACCGGCAGGGGGCCACCGCGAAGAAGCTGCTGGAGGCCTTCCGCAAGGCCCGCGGCGGACGCCGCGTGACCAACGCCGACCCCGAGGGGCAGTACAAGGCGCTGGAGAAGTTCGGCACCGACTTCACCGCCGCCGCCCGCGAGGGCCGGCTCGACCCGGTCATCGGCCGGGACACCGAGATCCGGCGGGTCGTCCAGGTGCTGTCCCGCCGCACGAAGAACAACCCGGTCCTCATCGGCGAGCCCGGCGTCGGCAAGACCGCCGTCGTCGAGGGGCTCGCCCAGCGGATCGTGAAGGGGGACGTGCCCGAGTCCCTCAGGAACAAGCGGCTCGTCTCGCTCGACCTCGGGGCCATGGTCGCCGGGGCCAAGTACCGCGGCGAGTTCGAGGAGCGGCTGAAGACCGTCCTCGCCGAGATCAAAAACTCCGACGGGCAGATCATCACCTTCATCGACGAGCTGCACACCGTCGTGGGCGCCGGCGCGGGCGGCGACTCCGCGATGGACGCGGGCAACATGCTGAAGCCGATGCTCGCCCGCGGTGAGCTGCGCATGGTCGGCGCGACGACCCTGGACGAGTACCGCGAGCGGATCGAGAAGGACGCGGCGCTGGAGCGGCGCTTCCAGCAGGTGCTCGTCGCCGAACCGTCCGTCGAGGACACCATCGCCATCCTGCGCGGCCTCAAGGGGCGCTACGAGGCCCACCACAAGGTCCAGATCGCCGACAGCGCGCTGGTCGCCGCGGCCACCCTGTCCGACCGGTACATCACCTCCCGCTTCCTGCCCGACAAGGCCATCGACCTCGTCGACGAGGCGGCCTCCCGGCTGCGCATGGAGATCGACTCGTCCCCCGTCGAGATCGACGAACTCCAGCGCGCCGTCGACCGGCTGAAGATGGAGGAACTGGCCCTCGACAAGGAGACCGACCCGGCCTCCCGGGAGCGCCTGGAGAAGCTGCGCCGCGACCTCGCCGACAAGGAGGAGGAGCTGCGCGGCCTCACCGCCCGCTGGGAGAAGGAGAAGCAGTCCCTCAACCGGGTCGGCGAGCTGAAGGAGCGGCTCGACGACCTGCGCGGCCAGGCCGAACGGGCGCAGCGCGACGGCGACTTCGACACCGCCAGCAAGCTGCTGTACGGCGAGATCCCGACGCTGGAGCGCGACCTGGAGGCCGCGTCCGAGGCCGAGGAGGAGGCCGCCAAGGACACCATGGTCAAGGAGGAGGTCGGCTCCGACGACATCGCCGACGTCGTCGCCTCCTGGACCGGCATCCCGGCCGGCCGCCTCCTGGAGGGCGAGACGCAGAAGCTGCTGCGCATGGAGGACGAGCTGGGCAAGCGGCTCATCGGCCAGGGCGAGGCCGTCCGGGCGGTGTCCGACGCCGTACGCCGCTCGCGGGCCGGTATCGCCGACCCCGACCGCCCGACCGGCTCCTTCCTCTTCCTCGGCCCGACCGGCGTCGGCAAGACCGAGCTGGCCAAGGCCCTCGCCGACTTCCTCTTCGACGACGAGCGGGCCATGATCCGCATCGACATGTCGGAGTACGGCGAGAAGCACAGCGTGGCCCGGCTCGTCGGCGCCCCGCCCGGCTACATCGGCTACGAGGAGGGCGGCCAGCTCACCGAGGCCGTGCGGCGCCGGCCGTACAGCGTGGTGCTGCTGGACGAGGTGGAGAAGGCGCACCCGGAGGTCTTCGACATCCTGCTCCAGGTCCTCGACGACGGACGCCTCACCGACGGGCAGGGCCGCACGGTCGACTTCCGCAACACCATCCTGGTGCTGACGTCCAACCTGGGCAGCCAGTACCTGGTCGACCCGCTCTCCACCGAGGCCGAGAAGAAGGAGCAGGTCCTGGAGGTGGTCCGGGCGTCCTTCAAGCCGGAGTTCCTCAACCGGCTCGACGACCTGGTCGTCTTCTCGGCGCTGAGCAAGGAGGAGCTGGCCCGGATCGCACGGCTCCAGATCGACCGGCTCGCCAAGCGGCTGGCCGAGCGCCGGCTCACCCTGGAGGTCACCGAGGAGGCCCTCACCTGGCTCGCCGACGAGGGCAACGACCCCGCGTACGGCGCCCGGCCGCTGCGCCGCCTCGTCCAGACCGCCATCGGCGACCGCCTCGCCAAGGAGATCCTCGCGGGCGAGGTCAAGGACGGCGACACGGTCCGGGTCGACGCCTTCGGGGACGGCCTGATCGTGGGCCCCGCGCCGACCGGAAAGGCCCTCTGACCGGCGCCCGCGCCCGGCCGGACACACGCCCTGAGCGGAATTCCGCCAACCGGAGGTGAACCCTCGGGGCGGGGGTTGCCACCCCCCGCCCCGCATGGGGGAGGATGGCCAGATCCGCACGAAGGGAAAATCACGGTGACCATCGACCCGTCCTCGATTCCGAACTTCGGGGGCCAGCCCGAGCCGCAGCCCCAGGGACCGGCGGGCCCCGTCGTTCCGGATCAGGACCTCGTGAAGCAGCTCCTCGACCAGATGGAGCTGAAGTACGTCGTCGACGACGAGGGAGACCTCGCGGCGCCGTGGGAGGAATTCCGCACGTACTTCATGTTCCGCGGCGAGGGCGACCAGGCGGTCTACTCGGTCCGCACGTTCTTCGACCGTCCGCACCAGATCGACGAGAAGCCCCAGATCCTGGAGGCCATCGACGACTGGAACCGCCGCACCCTGTGGCCCAAGGTGTACACGCACACCCACGACGACGGCACGGTCCGCCTCATCGGCGAGACGCAGATGCTGATCGGCGCCGGCGTCAACCTCGAGTTCTTCGTCTCCTCGACGGTGAGCTGGGTGCGCGCCTCCATCGAGTTCGACAAGTGGCTCGTGGAGCAGCTGGGCCTGGAGTCCTCGGTCGACGAGGCGGACAAGCCCGGCGACGACGACAAGTCCGGCGACGACGAGTAACCGACCGCCGCACGCCCCAGGCGAACGAGAGCCCGGCCAGGGCCGCGACCCCACCACGGTCGCGAGCCAGGGCCGGGCTCTCGCCGTCCCCCGCCCCACGCGGCCGCGCGGCGGGGTTTCCCACAGGGTGTGGACGGGTGCGTCGGCCCGTACGGCGGGCGGCGTCGCGGAATCCCGCCGTCACAGCTGAGCCGCCGCCTCGACGGGCACCTCCGCCCACACCGTCTTGCCCACCGGCCGACGGGGTTCCGTCCCCCAGCGCACGGCCAGGACGTCCACCAGGAGCAGTCCTCGACCTGACTCGCCTTCCGGGTACGACGACGGCGGGGCCGTGGGCGGCCGCTTCGCGGCGGCGGCGTCCGCGACCTCGACGCGCACCAGACCCGCGGCCGCGTCGAGGACGAGCCGCAGCCCGAAGTCGCGTCCGGGGACCCTGCCGTGCCGCACGGCGTTCGCCGCCAGCTCGCCGACGACGAGCGCGACCGCGCACGAGGCGTCCGACACCGGCGGGTGGCCCCACTCCTCCATGCGCCGGACGGCGAGACGCCGGGCGAGCCGCGCACCGCGAGGTGTGGAGGCGAACCGCGCCGCGAATGAGGGCAGTTCCTGCTCCGGAGTGGTCGTTGCTGTCAGCACGGCTTGTCCGTCCTTGTCCGCTGTGAAGAGGGAGAACTCCCTCGACGTACACGCTTCGTCACGTTCCGTACCCAAGGATCGGCAGGTCGCCCTACGCTCGACAGGTGACACAGCCTTACTTTTCCTCCCGTAAGGAACGGAAGTGACGCCTTGGCCAACGGAATCGACCCCAGTACGTCCATGGCGGCCCTCTTCGGCGCGCGGGTCCGCCGGCTCCGCACGGCGGCCGGGCTGACCCAGGCCGAACTGGGCGACAGGACCCACGTGGTGAGCACGCGGATCACCCAGATCGAGCGGGCCTCCGGAGCCAAGCCGACACTGGAACTGGCCCGTGCGCTGGACGCGGCCCTCGGCGCGGACGACCTGCTGGTGGACCTGTGGCCGTACGTCTACCGGGAGGCGTTCCCGGACTGGTCGCGGAAGTTCATGGAGTACTCGGCGCGGGCGGTGGCCATCAGGCAGTACGCGGCGCACGTGGTGCCGGGTCTGTTGCAGACGGAGGACTACGCGCGGGCGGTGCTGAGAGTCGGCCGAACACTCGGCAGCGAAGAGCAGTTGGAGGAGCGAGTCGCCCTTCGCATGGGACGACAGGAGCGTCTCGGCAGCCCCGACCGCCCTGAGCTGTGGGTGGTCCTCGACGAGGCGGTGCTCCGGCGTCCGGTCGGCGGCCAGGCGGTGATGCGCGAGCAACTGACACGTCTGCTCGGCACCGTGACGGAATCTCACATCACCTTGCAGGTACTGCCGTTCGACCAGAGTGAGCACGACGTCATGGGCGGCTCGCTCACGGTGCTCACCATGCCGGACGGCTCGGAGACCGCCTACACGGAAGGCGCGCACTTCGGCCAACTCGTCGAGGATCCGGACGAGGTGAGGAGTTTCGCGCTGACCTACGATCGGCTGCGGGCGGCAGCGCTGCCCCCGCTCATGTCGCTCGACATGATCCGATCCGTGAGGGAGGACAACCACCGTGGAGCGAAGGTCCCGTCCCGATCTGAACGGCGCCGCGTGGCGCAGGAGCAGCTACAGCAATCAGGAGGGGGGCGACTGCGTGGAGGTGGCCGACGGGTTCCGAGGGGCCGTCGTCCCGGTCCGTGACAGCAAGGTCCCGCATGGTCCCGCGTTGTGCTTCGAGACCGCCGCCTGGGCCGCCTTCATAGGCGAGTTGAAGGCCGGGCCGCACCGTCGCTGAGGCGGCCGGGTCCCGGCCGCCGTCCGTGTCCCGGGCTCACCGGGCCCTTGTCCGCGAGGGTCCGGTCGGCCGCTGACCTCCTGAAAGAACCGGGGGAAAGAACCACCCACCCACCTACCCTCCCCGGCCGCGAAGCCCGCGTCACCCGTCCGGGTGACCGGCTTGCAGGGGCGGGACACGGGCGGTTACGTTCACCGCAACAACCGCAAACAGATACGGCCCCCGGCCGGGACGGCAATCCCGAACGAGGGCCTGACCGATCAGGAAGTGAACCCCTTCCCGATGGCTGACCCGCAGTCTAACGCGCGCCTGCGCGCCGACGCCGGAGCTCCGACGTCCGGCGTGATCCACGTCCGCACCCGCCTCACGGCCGACTTCACGGTGATCTCCAACGCCCTCGCCCAGCGGCGCGGCAGCGCGGTCACGGTCGGCGTCGCGGCGTACATCGCCTCCCTGCCCGACGGCTCCCCCGTGAGCATCGCCGCCCTGTGCGAGCACTTCAGCGAGGGGGAGATCCTCATCTCGCGGGCGCTCAGGGAACTGGAAGCCGCCGGATACCTGGAGCGCCGCCGCGAGCGAACACCCTCCGGACAGGTCCGCACCCGGACGTACTCCTACGACGTCCCCGGCGGCGACCCCGGTCCGGACGGGCCTCCGGAGCCGCCGCGCCCTCGGAAACAGCCCGTCGCTGCGGCGTTCACGCCCGCGTCCGCGACCGTGCGGGAAACGGTGCAGGCGCCTGCACCAGCCGAGCCCGAGACGCCGGTCCCGCTCGCCGAGGCCGACCCCCGAGCCGTCGCCCTCCTCGCCTTTCTGCGCCAGGTCGACCCCCGCCTCGTCCTGTCCGAGCGGGAGACCGCCCGCCTCGCCCCGGCCGTCACCGGGTGGCTCGCGGCAGGCCTGCTGCCCACGCACATCACGGACCACCTCACCGCCGGGCTCCCGGCCTCCTTGCTGGCCCGCCCGGCCGGCATCCTCGCCTACCGGCTCAAGGAGACGCCCCTGCCGCTACCGGCCAGAAGCGCCGAGCCCTCCGTACGTCCGGTGGTCGCCCCCATGGTGAACTGCGACGGCTGCGACCGGGGAATGCGCACGGCGGAACACGCCCGCTGCCGGGACTGCCGCACCGGGGACGAACTCCGCGCGGCGGGCTGAGCCGATGACCGGGTGTGTGGTCCACCCGAAGGTGGCAGATTTGTTGTGGCACGATGCGAAATCCGGCGCCAGGAGGAGGTGGGGCATGGTCGACAGGTTCAGGGACGGACTTCTGACCCCCGCGGAGACCGCCTCCTACCTTGAGATTCCACAGCCGACGCTCGCCACGTGGCTGAAGGGCAGGGCCGCTGGAGCACCACTGGTCCATCAGGTCGAGCAGGTGCGGAAGGGGCAGCCTTCGGTGCCGTTCATCGCAGTGGCCGAAGCGCACGTCCTTCGTTCCCTGCGTTCCCTGGGGCTCCGCATGAGCGAGATCAGGGAGGCGGCCGCCGCCGTACGGGACGCCTTCGACACCCCCTACGGCCTCGTCTCGAAGCGGATCGCCACGGACGGCGTGGACATCTTCATCGAGCACGGCTGGGGGGATCTCCGCAGAGCCCGCGACGGCCAGGTTCCCATCCAGGAAGTGGTCTCCGACCTCGACAACCAGCAGCTTCGCGCCGCCGAGATGATCGAACGTCTCGTGGCACACCGTGACGCGATCCACCGGGCTGTCGAGAAGGGCGGGCCGGCTGCGTATGCGATGAGGAGCGACCGCGTGGAGGGCACCTGGCCGTAACGGGTGGTCACCCTGGTCTCGACCGGTTCAGGACGCGAGGCGTCGAAGGCGGTCGGCCGCCTCGGCGAGCACCTCCTTCTTCTTGCAGAACGCGAACCGGACGTAGGGTGCGCCGGCCTCGCGGTGGTCGTAGAAGACGGCGTTGGGGATGGCGACGACGCCCGCCCGTTCCGGGAGGGTCCGGCAGAAGGCGATGCCGTCCGTCTCGCCGAGGGGGCGGATGTCGGCGGTGACGAAGTACGTGCCCGCCGGGCGGTAGACCGCGAAGCCCGCCTCCGTGAGGCCGGCCGCCAGCAGGTCCCGCTTGGCCAGCATGTCCGCGCGGAAGGCGTCGAAGTAGGCGTCGGGCAGGGCCAGGGCCTCGGCGACGGCGTACTGGAACGGGCCGGAGGCGACGTACGTCAGGTACTGCTTCGCCGAGCGCACCGCCGCCACCAGGCCCGGCGCCGCCGTCACCCAGGCGACGCCGCGCTCACACACCTATTCGTTTGTCGTGCGGCGTCGTGTCCGACCAGGTTCACAGTCGCACTGCCGGGTTCGGTGACAGGGCACTGTCCGCCGTATCCTGACCGCACACGGGAAGGAGCCGTCCATGAGCGTCGACGCGATCGTGCACACCGAGTTCCCCAAGGGATACACGGTCCTGTTCGGAGCTGACGGAAAGGTGATCATGACTCCGCAGAGCTTCGAGCACTCCAGCACGATCAAGTCGATGCAGTACGACACGATCGTGTCGCTCGGACGCCACGCGAAGACCGCCTCCGACGTCTACATCGACTTCCCCGCCGACGAGAACTCCGCCCCTGATCTGGCGATCCTTCGCGAGGACGCCCGCCGGGAGGGCAAGCGCTACAGCTTCGACGACGTCCTGCTGATCTCCGAGGTCGTCTCGACCTCCTCCGCACGCAAGGACTACGACGACTGCACCGCGAAGTACGGCCGCTACGGCATCCCTGCCTACCTGGTCGTGGACCCCTACGCCCAGGAAGTCGTCCTCCACACCGAGCCGACCGGCACCGGTTACATCGCGGCGCACACCCACAAGTACGGCACGGGCAAGCTCCCCATCCCTCTGGCCGACGGCCGAACCTTCACCCTCGACCTCGACGAACTCCCTCGCCCGGAGGTCGAGGCGGACACCCGCTGACGACGGGTGCCGGTGCGTTCGTGACGCTGAGCTGGTGCCACGCATGCTGCGTCGCGCTGCCCAGTCGCCCTGGCGCGAACTGTTGTTCCCGAAGACGTGCCCGAAGCCGAAAACAGGTTCCATCCCGCCCCCCTGCGCCTCCGGACACATCGGACAGTGCCACCCCGTCCGATCGAGGACCGAGGCCCGTCTGAGTACAGATACTCAGACGCCATGGTGGCCGATACCGATGGGGCACGTGATGCAGGGGCATTACGGTACGTCTCGGTCAGTGCGGTGTTGTGGTCTCAGGCTCGCATTCGCCCGTCCACGCACGACAAGACACGGGGAGGCACCGCGCATGGCGTGGGAGGAGTGGGAGCAGCTCAAAGCCGTTGCGGTTGAGCGGCACACTACGCAGATGCAGCTCAACCAACTGCCGGCCGACCAGGGAGGGAGCGGTGGGGGCGGAGGGCCGTGGGACAGTGGTGGCGGTTCCGACGGGATGCGGTCCGACAAGACGGTGTGGACCAAAGCCGGGACGAGTGTGGGTGGACTGCGGGAGCCCATCACCAAGGCGCTGGCGAGGATGGCAGACGGTCAGACAAGACTCGGTAAGGATTCCGAGTGCCTTACCGCTGCGGCTCAGTTGGAGGTTTACGGTTCCTGGAAGCGCTATCTCCAGGATGTGAGCAAGCGGTGCGGCAAGCTGGCAGAGCTGTTCGAGAAGGTGGGCAACGACCAGCTGAAGACCGATGAGGCGATCAAGGCTGAGATCGCCGGGCTGAAGGTCCAGTACGAGGACACTCCCGCCGTCGGCGGTAAGTCCGAGGGCCGGTGATCGGGAGCCATGGACTACACGACGCTCAAGGCCCTCAAGCCGTCCGAGTTCGCGGATGCCGCGGACGGGTACCGCACAACGAGTGACATGGCCGGCGCCGCCAAGGACCACATCGAAAACCAGATCGCCGCGGCCATGCGTGAGTCCTTGAAGGGCGAGGCCGTCGACGCAGCACTGGGCCAACTCAAGGAAGCGGCCGAGAACTTCCACTACACCCAGGTCGAGTGCGGTCTGATCAGCACGGCACTCAACGGCTTCTCGTACGACCTGGAAGCAGCCAAGAAGAGGCTGGATATCGCAGTCGCGGGCGCGCAGACGGAGAAGTTCACCGTCAACGCCGACGGGTCGATCAGTTACCCGTCGGGCGGGAAGGAGACCGACGGCAGACTTCCCGCAGGCGGCACGGTATCCGGCTTGACGGACCCGACGGCTGCCGCGATCGGTCGCCAGGCCGGCAACATCGACCCCAATCCCAACCGCCTTCTGGCGCAGGGGTACGCCAACCAGATCGCCACCGCTCTCAAGGAGGCAACGGAGGCCGACGGGAAGTGGGCTCCGAAGCTACGGGCGCTGAAGGCCGACGACGACCTGACCGTCTCCGACCGTGACTGGGCGGACGTGAAGAAGGACACCGATGGTGTTCTCAAGGGGGCCGGAGAATATCTCGACGGCATCAAAGAACCACCCAAGGGCGGCAGCCCGGAGGACAACGCCGACTGGTGGAAGAGCCTCACCGCAGAGCAGCAGACGGTTTACCTGGCCCTCCATCCTGCTGCCGTCGGCGCGCTCGATGGCCTGCCGGCCGAAGTTCGTGACGATGCCAACCGCACGGTTTTGGCGGAAACACAGGCGAAGTACCAGATGGACCTGGACTCCATTCCTCCCGAGCCTGAGCGCTACATTTACGGCCCCCACGGTGGCTATCCGCGTTTGAACGAAGAATGGCAGGAGTGGGACGAAAAGTACAGCGACAGAAAAGCCTCTCTGGAAAAGACCCTCAAAGGCATGAATGCCATCCAGAGCCGCTTCGATGCCACAGGTAAGGATGGACTTCCTCCGGCTTACCTTCTTGGCTTCGACACCAAGGGCAATGGGCACGCGATCGTCGCCAACGGAAACCCGGACACGGCGGACCATACGGCAGTATACGTGCCGGGAACGAAATCACGCCTTGAAGGAGCCGGTGGGGACATCGGGCGAATGACCAGGGTATGGGCGGAAACTCACGCAATGAATCCCGGACAGTCCGTGTCCACGATCACCTGGATCGGCTACGACGCCCCGCAGAACATCGCGCCGGAGGCGATGGATGATCACTGGGCGTATGACGGGGCGCCGAAGCTCAACAGATTCCTGGATGGACTCGAGACGGCTCAAGGCGGTCCGGACGCCAGCCACACGACAGTCATCGGCCACAGCTACGGTTCTACGACGGTTGGCGCCGCGTCCATGGCGGAAGGGGGCATGGCGGCGGACGACATCGTCGTGGCCGGCAGCCCTGGCATGCTCGTGGGCGATGCGAATGATCTCGATGTGGGTAGGGATCATGTGTGGTCCGAGGCCGCGACCAGCGACCCCGTGCCGGCTGGTGGCAAGGTGGCCCGCCTCGGCGGTGAAAAGTGGGACGTCGAGACCTGGAATGGAATTCCCTTCAATGCCGGGTACGTTCAGGTCATCCCCTCCGACGAAGCCTTCGGCGCCCATCGCATGGACGTGGACACAGGTGGCCACAGTGACTATTGGAATGAAAGCTCGCAAAGCCTCAAGAACCAGGCAGCGGTGGTTGCCGGCCGCTACGACAAGGTAGAGGAAGACGATTGATTTCCCCCGGCCGCAATCGCCGCTTTCGGATGCACCGCCTTGGTGCTGCCTTCTTGATCGCTGTTCTTTCTCTCGCCGGAACAGGATGTTCGAGCACAGTGGACCGCAGTGAAAACGCATCTGCAGCTGATGCATCCACCAGCTCCAAGAGCACCACGCTCGGCGTGGAAGAGGCTCGGGAGAAGGCGAAGACTGTTTCCAGTCAGATCTACGACATGATCGGCATCAAGGAAGGGAAGGTGACTGAGCCCGGACCCGGTATCGCACCCTGTGAAGAAGATCCCGAGCTCCTGTACAGCACTGTTCATCCGTGGTCCGTCTACGGCGTCTCCGAGGAAGAACTGAGGGACGGGTTTCAACGCCTGAAGGAAAATCTCCCTGAGCAGGGCTGGGAGATCGTCGAATACGGCCCCAACAACAGCAAGAGCAAGACGCTGGAGATTACGGCCGACTCCAAGACGGAGCCCTTCTCCTTGAACGCCGAGCTGTGGGTGTCGAGCCCTGCAACCGGGACGGAGAAAGATCCCAAAATCTTGGTCAATCTCACATCCGGATGTTTTCGCGCCCCCAAGGGGACAAATCTTGACCAGGAGTTCTAGCTTTCATAAATGAACGGCTGGTCAAGGGCGCCGGGCGGAAGGCGTCGTCTCATGCGCCAGGGTCCCGGTCGCGGCGGCTGAGCCGCAGCGCACAAGCAGTGTGGACAGGATCCAAGCGCGCATCATGGTGGCGCAGGCTACCGATGCTGTCGTACTCCTCGAAGCCGCGGTTTCCGCCGCCGTCCGCAGACGTCGGGCACTCGTGAGGGAAACCTGCCCACCATGTTCCGGCTGTTGCCCGGTGAGGATCCGGAGCCTGGCATCAACCGTTGCCGGCCTGCGTGAGCGTTGCGTGACACAGGGGTCGGCAGGCGCTGTGCTCGATCCGGTCGAGTCCTGTCAGTTCTCGTAGTGGTAACGGCACTGCGCGATCAGGACGCCGTCCTCGGTGGCCTTGTAGACCAGTCGGTGCTCGTCGTTGATGCGGCGCGACCAGTACCTCTGGAATCCGTGCTTGAGCGGTTCCAGTTTGCCGATGCCCTCGTTGCCGTTCCGGGTGATGTCCGTGATGGGCGTGTTGATGCGCTTCAGGGTCTTCCGGTCCTGAAGCTGCCACCACAGGTAGTCCTCCCGGCACGGGAAGAGAAGGTGATCTTCAACCCGTGACCCTTACTCGTCGGTCGCCAGCTCGCGCACACCGCCGCCGCCGCTTTCCAGCTCGTCGATGGACGCGAGCAGGCGCCGGGCGTTGGCCGGACTGCGCAGCAGGTACGCCGTCTCCTTCAGGGACTCGTAGTCCTCAAAGGAGACGATGACGACCGGCTCATGTCCGGCCCGGGTGATGACGACCTCTTCGCGGTCGTCGGTGACGGAGTTGAGCACCTCGGCATACCGTGCGCGCGACTCGAAATACGTCATGGTCTTCACAGCCGACCCTCCTTTCACGTAGAGAAAATTTACGTCCGCCCCCGCCGGTGCGGCATGCGCCGACATGACGGCCTCCGGCGCGAAAGTGCCGGCTGGGCGAGGCGTGGCAGGCGGCGGGGGCACGTCGGCCAGTCCCGCAGGGCGCCGGTCAGCGCGCGAATGCCCCGCGGAGCCGTTCCGCCGCGTCCGCCAGTACCTCGGTACGTTTGCAGAACGCGAACCGTACGAACGGCGCGCCCGCCTCGCGGTGGTCGTAGAAGACGGCGTTGGGGATGGCGACGACGCCCGCCCGTTCCGGGAGGGCGCGGCAGAAGGCGATGCCGTCCGTCTCGCCGAGGGGGCGGATGTCGGCGGTGATGAAGTACGTGCCCGTCGGGCGGTAGACCGTGAAGCCCGCCTCCGTGAGGCCGGCCGCCAGCAGGTCCCGCTTGGCCAGCATGTCCGCGCGGAAGGCGTCGAAGTAGGTGTCGGGCAGGGCCAGGGCCTCGGCGACGGCGTATTGGAACGGGCCGGAGGCGACGTACGTCAGGTACTGCTTCGCCGAGCGCACCGCCGCCACCAGGCCCGGCGCCGCCGTCACCCAGCCGACCTTCCAGCCCGTGAACGAGAACGTTTTTCCCGCGCTGCCGAGAGTGACCGTCCGGTCCCGCATTCCCGGCAGCGTGGCCAGGGGCACGTGCTCGGCCCCGTCGAAGACCAGGTGCTCGTACACCTCGTCGGTGACCACCAACAGGTCACGCTCAACCGCCAGTTCGGCGATCACGGTCAGCTCCTCGCGGGTGAGGACCGTGCCGGTCGGGTTGTGCGGGGTGTTGATCAGGAGGAGGCGCGTGCGGTCCGTCACCGCGTCGCGCAGCTCGTCGAGGTCGAGGCGGAACCGGGCCTGTCCGGGGTCGGGCCGCAGCGTCACCGGCACCCGCGTGGCGCCCGCCATGGCGATGCAGGCCGCGTAGGAGTCGTAGTACGGCTCCAGGGCGACGACCTCGTCCCCCGGCTCCAGCAGGGCCAGGAGGGCGGCGGCGATCGCCTCGGTCGCGCCCGCGGTGACCAGGACCTCCGTGTCGGGGTCGAACGTCAGGCCGTAGCGGCGGCGCTGGTGCTCGGCGATCGCCGTGCGCAGCTCGGGGACGCCGGGGCCCGGGGGGTACTGGTTGCCGCGTCCGTCCCGCAGCGCCCGTACGGCCGCCTCGCGGATCTCCTCGGGCCCGTCCGTGTCCGGGAACCCCTGGCCGAGGTTGAGGGACCCGGTCCGCAGGGCCAGCGCGGACATCTCGGCGAAGACCGTCGTCCCGAACTCGGCGAGACGGCGGTTGAGGAAGGGGCGTGCGGTGGCGGTCATGCCGGTCATCCTGCGCCGAAGCTCTGGACTTCCTCAAGTGTGCTTTGGCGGCCGGGGCGGCCGGGCATCCCCCGTGCACGCGCCGGTCGCACCGGTTGCGCGAGGCGCCCACGGGGGGCCGCTTCGGGGGATTCGGAAGGAGGGTGGAGCCATGGCAGTCGGCATCATCCTGGCGGTACTCGCAGTCGTCGTCCTGCTGGTGGTCGTCATCGTCACGGCCGTCCGCAGGAGCACCGCCGGATACCGGGGACCGTCCCGGCCCGGCTCCCGCTCGCGAGGGGGAGGCAGCAGCGGGGACGGCGGCAGCAGCTGGTGGGCCGCCGGTGGCGGGGCCGCCGTGGCGTGCAGCTCCTCCTCGGGCGGCGACTCGGGCAGTGGGGACGGCGGCTCCCACTCGGGCGGCGGTCACTCCTGCGGCGGCGGATCCTCGTCGTCCTGCGGGGGCGGCTCGTCCTGCGGGGGAGGCGGCGGCGGATGCGGCGGAGGCAGCTGACACGGGGCAGCTGAGCTTCCCCGGGGGGAGCCGCATCCGGACCGCGGGGCCGTCCCCCGACCGAAGGGCGCCCCGCGGTCGCACCATGCCCGGCGGGCGGGGCGCACGGGGACGATCCGGGCGGCACCGCGCACGCCGGGGTTGAACAGTTGATCTGAGGGGCCCTCTGAGGGATGGAAAGCCCACGAAGTTGGGTAAAAACGCTGTGGTGTCGCCACAGTTCATGATTCCCTCTAAAACACCAACGCAGCCCCTCGGACCCCTCGGACGTCTCGCGCGGACGTCCTCCCCACGCCGGGCCGGCCGGGGCCGACCTTCCCCGGATTCACCGGGGTGTGCCGGACCTTTCCTCTTCTGTGCGTTCTAGCGGAGCCGAGTCATGCTCACGACCCTGAACACCTCCTACACCGACACGTGCGCGGCCGACCTGGCCTGGGCCCTGGGGCGTGAGCCGCTGCCCGCCCTGGCCACCCTCGACCTCGAACTGTCCGGAGCCGTGATCCAGTTGAGGCTTCTCGGTGCCTCGCACCAGGTGCTGCTGGAGGAGGAACGGGGCTTCTGTTCCGAGACGGTCGCGTGCATCCCCGGCAGCAGCACCCCCCTCCCGCTCGGCGTGGCCAAACGGGTGGACGACTGGGAGTACGAGTTCGCGGCCCGCGTCGAGACGCTGACGCCGGACCAGTTCGCGAGCCGGGCCCAGGAACTGCTGGCCCTGGTCTCCGACCACCCGCACGGCCTCGCGGGCGTCTTCCCGGGCAGCCCGCACGCCTTCACGGCCCTGCTCGCGCAGCGCCACGAGGGCCATGTGCACTGGCGGACCTGGCACGCCTACCCGCAGGACGGGCAACTGGTGGCGACCAGGACGCGGGTGAGCGCGAGAGTGCCGGCGCACTGAACCGCGCCTCAAACGCGTGGCACCTGATCGACCGCGAATTATACACGTGTGGGTGACAAAGGGTGCCGTAGTCGTCACGTAACGTCGCAGTCGTGATCGAACCGCACGCACCGGCCCCGCCCGGCGCGGCGCCCGGCGGAGCGACGTCCGGTGCTCCATCCGGTGCTCCGTACGGCGCCCCACCCCGCGCCCCGTCCCGGCGCGGGCCCGCGCGGCTGCCCGTCCGGCCGGACACCGGACGGTTCCTGGTGCTCGCGTGCGTGTTCGTCTGCGCGGCCTGCGGTCTGGTGTACGAACTCGAACTGGTCGCCCTCGCCTCGTACCTGATGGGCGACTCGGTCACCCAGGCCTCCGTCGTGCTGTCCGTCGTGGTGTTCGCGATGGGCATCGGCTCCCTCGCGGCCAAACGGCTGCGCCGCCTCGCCGCCGCCGGTTTCGCCGCCGTCGAGGTGGTCCTCGCCCTGGTCGGCGGCTGCAGCGCCATGGCCCTGTACGCCGTGTTCGCCTGGACGGGCGGCTGGGGCGGCCCGTGGGGGAACGGCCCGCGCGTCCTGCTCGTCGCCTTCTGCCTCACCATCGGAGTGCTCATCGGTGCCGAGGTGCCGCTGCTGATGGAGCTGATCCAGCGCGTCCGCCGCCAGGACGCGGGCGGCGCGGTCGCCGACCTGTTCGCCGCGGACTACGTGGGCGCGCTGGTCGGCGGCCTGGCCTTCCCGTTCCTGCTGCTGCCCTTCCTGGGCCAGCTCACCAGCTCCCTGCTGACCGGCGCGGTCAACGTGATCGCCGGGGGCGCCCTCGTCCTCGGACTGTTCCGCCGCGACCTCACCCGCCGCACCCGCCGGCTCCTCCTCGTCGCCAACGTCACCGTCCTTGCCGTCCTCGCCTGCGCCGCCGTGCTCGTCGACGACTTCGAACAGGCGGCCCGCCACGCGGTCTACGGCGACGACGTCCGGGTCGCCCTGCACACCGGCGTCCAGGAGATCGTCCTCACCGGCGGCACCCGCGGCCGCCCCCTCGCCCTCTACCTCGACGGCCGGCTCCGCGGCGGCGGCCACGACCGGCTCCGCTACCACCGGGCCCTGGTCCGCCCCGCGACGGCCGGCCCGCACGCGCGCGTGCTCGTCCTCGGCGGCGGCGACGGCCTGGCCGTCCGCGAGGTCCTCACCCGTCCCGGCACCCGCCGCGTCGACGTCGTCGACCTCGACCCCGCCCTGATCCGGCTGGCCCGCGCCGACCCCGGCCTCTCCCGCCTCAACGGCCACGCCATCGACGACCCGCGCGTCCGCGTCACCGTCGGCGACGTCTTCCGCCGGCTGCGCGAGACCCCGCCGGGCACCTACGACGTGGTGATCGCCGACCTGCCCGACCCCGGCATGACCGCCAGCACGAAGCTGTACTCCCAGGAGTTCTACGGCCTCGCCCGCCGCGCCCTGCACCCGGGCGGCCGGCTCGCGGTCCACGCCGGCCCGGTGGACGCGCGGCCGTACACCTTCTGGACGGTCGAGACGACGATGCGCGCGGCGGGCCTGGGCACCGCCCCCTACCGGGCCGAGGGCGGCTGGGGCTTCGTCCTGGCCGCGGCCGGGACCCGCCCCGACCTGCGGCTCGGCCCCGGCGAACGGGCGCTGCGGGCAGGCCCGGCCGGCCTGCGGGCCTCCACCCTGGTCCACCCGCGCCACTGAGCGCGCGCAGGGTGCGCCCGGCCGGTGCGCGGGTGGCGCCGATCCAGGTTTCGGCGGGTGCATTCCCGGAAGCGCTGGGTAGGCTCCGCCCTTATGGAGCATGAGGTGTTCGTTCCGGTTCCGGCAGGGCGACTGCGGGCGGCCCTCGCCGACCCCGCGCGGGTGGCCCGGGCCCTGCCCGGCTTCCAGCAGGACGCGGGCACCGAGCCCGTCGCCGGCCGGCTGAAGCTGCGCGTCGGCGGCCACACCATCACCTACCGCGGAGCCCTGCGCGTCACCGCCCGCGAGGACGGCGGGTACGCCGTCGAGGGCGGCGCCACCGAGGCCCGCGGCTCCGGGACGGTCGAACTCGCGCTCACCCTGGTCCTGCGGGAGACCGACGGGGCCACCACGCTCCGCTTCGCGGGTACGGCGACGGCGGACGGCCGGATCGCGGAACTCCCGGCGGACGCCGTGGGCTCGGCGGCCGCACGCCTGCTGGACCGGTGGGCGGAGAACCTCGGAGCGGGTGCGGCGGCGGCCGGGGCGGCGGCCGGGGAACCTCCCGCCGCGGCCACCGTCACCGAGGCCGAGGTCCCCCCGCCGGGACCCGCCGCTCTGGACTCCGTCAACGGGACGGCCGACGCGGACGACCTGGACGAGCTGGGCGACGTCGACGGCCTCGACGAGCTGGAAGACGTCGACGGCTTCGACGACGCCGACGACGTGGAGGACGCGGACGACGTCGAGGACGTGCTCGACGTGGGCCCCACGGACGCGGTGCAAGCCGTCGCCGGGTTCCCGGACCCCGGCGTTCCCCCGGCCGAGGCCGCGCACGCGCGCCGCACCATGATCGGACGCAGCGCGGAGGAGGTGGACCACGCCCCGCCGCGCGGCCGGTACGCCCCGGTCCCGGCGCCGCAGACCGTCGTCCGGGACAACGCCCTGCGCTGGGCGGCCCCCGCGGCCGCGCTGGCGGTCGCGTCGGCGATCGTGGTCGGCCGGGCGCTGCGGCGACGCCGGTGACCTGAACGCCGGTGACCGGAACGCCGCGGTGACATCCGGCGCCCCCTTGATCACCTCGATAGGGTCGTCCCGTGAGCGACGAAGACTTCACGCTGACCGCGGGAGACGCGGAGGTGACCGTCCGGCCCGGCAACGGCGGGCGGGTCGGAGGGCTGCGGGTCGGCGGGGCGGAGCTGCTGCGGCAGGGCGAACGCTTCGGGTGCTTCCCGATGGTGCCCTGGTGCGGGCGGATCAGGGACGGCCGCTTCCGGGACGGCGCGGACGTGCGCCGGATGCCGCTCAACGCGCCGCCGCACGCCATCCACGGCACCGTCCGCGACGGCGCCTGGAAGGTGGCCCGCAGGTCGGCGGACGAGGCGGTCCTGACGTACGACCTGGTCGACCCCTGGCCCTACCCCGGCCGGGTCACGCAGATCGTCGCGCTGACCGAGGACGCGCTGACGCTGTCCATGGCGGTGGAGACGTACGGCTCGTCGTTCCCGGCGCAGATCGGCTGGCACCCCTGGTTCAACCGGAACCTCGGCGGCGAGAGCGGCGAGACCGGCGAGGACGTCCAGGTCGCCTTCGACCCCGCCTGGCAGGAGGAGCGCGGCGAGGACCACCTGCCGACCGGCAACCGGATCGAGCCGAAGCCCGGCCCCTGGGACGACTGCTTCGGCATGCCCGACGGCGTCTCCGTGTCCCTCACCTGGCCGGGCCGGCTCCGGCTGGAGGTGACGAGCCGGGAGAAGTGGGTCGTCGTCTACGACGAGCAGGAGGCCGCCGTGTGCGTGGAACCGCAGACCGGCCCGCCCGACGGCCTGAACACCCTCCCGCGCCTGGTCACGCCCCTGGAGCCGCTGGAGGCCACGACCACCTGGTCCTGGACCCGCCTCTAAGCTGAGGGGCATGACGGACGACGTACGCGGCGCGCTGCTGCAGCAGATCAAGGACAAGGCCGTGGTGCACGGCAAGGTGACCCTCTCCTCGGGTCTGGAGGCCGACTACTACGTCGACCTGCGCCGCGTCACCCTCGACGGCGAGGCCGCCCCGCTGGTCGGGCAGGTGCTGCTCGACCTGACCGCCGAGCTGGACTTCGACGCGGTGGGCGGGCTGACCATGGGCGCCGACCCCGTCGCCGGCGCGATGCTGCACGCCGCCGCCGCGCGGGGCCGCAGGCTGGACGCCTTCGTCGTGCGCAAGGCGGCGAAGGCGCACGGGATGCAGCGGCGCGTCGAGGGCCCCGAGATCAAGGGCCGCCGGGTCCTGGTCGTCGAGGACACCTCGACCACCGGCGGGTCGCCGCTGACCGCCGTGGAGGCCGTGCGGGAGGCGGGCGCCGAGGTGGTGGCCGTGGCGACCATCGTGGACCGGGCGACCGGCGCCGCGGAGAAGATCGAGGCGGGTGCGGGCGTGCCGTACCTGTTCGCCTTCTCGAAGGATGAACTGGGGCTGGACTGACGACCCGGTATGACCTGGACTTGACCGGCGCACGGACCGGCCGCGCAGGTCTGGAAAGATGGGGACGACGATGACGTCGCACCCAAGGTCTAGGTCAGGGCCGTAAGACTCAGAACGCCAACCCGCACACCCAAGGAGCGGACGAATGCCCATCGCAACCCCCGAGGTCTACAACGAGATGCTCGACCGGGCGAAGGCAGGCAAGTTCGCCTACCCGGCCATCAACGTCACCTCGACCCAGACCCTGCACGCGGCTCTGCGCGGCTTCGCGGAGGCGGAGAGCGACGGCATCATCCAGATCTCGACCGGCGGCGCCGAGTTCCTGGGCGGCCAGTACAGCAAGGACATGGTGACCGGCGCCGTCGCCCTCGCGGAGTTCGCGCACATCGTCGCCGAGAAGTACCCGGTCACGGTCGCCCTGCACACCGACCACTGCCCGAAGGACAAGCTCGACGGGTACGTGCGTCCGCTGCTGGAGATCTCCCGCAAGCGCGTCGAGGCCGGCCTCGGCCCGCTGTTCCAGTCCCACATGTGGGACGGCTCCGCCGAGACCCTCGCCGACAACCTTTCCATCGCGCAGGAACTGCTGGCGAAGGCCCGCGCCGCGCGGATCGTCCTCGAGGTCGAGATCACCCCGACCGGCGGCGAGGAGGACGGCGTCTCGCACGAGATCAACGACTCCCTCTACACGACGGTCGACGACGCGCTCCGCACCGCCGAGGCCCTCGGCCTGGGCGAGAAGGGCCGCTACCTGCTCGCCGCGTCCTTCGGCAACGTGCACGGCGTGTACAAGCCGGGCAACGTCGTGCTCCGCCCCGACCTGCTGAAGGAGCTCAACGACGGCGTCGCGGCCAAGTACGGTCAGCCGGCCGGCAGCAAGCCGTTCGACTTCGTCTTCCACGGTGGCTCCGGCTCCTCCGCGGAGGAGATCGCGACCGCGCTGGAGAACGGCGTCGTCAAGATGAACCTCGACACGGACACGCAGTACGCCTTCACGCGTCCCGTCGTCGACCACGTGTTCCGCAACTACGACGGCGTCCTCAAGGTCGACGGCGAGGTCGGCTCCAAGAAGACCTACGACCCGCGGACCTGGGGCAAGCTGGCCGAGGCCGGCATGGCCGCGCGCGTCGTCGAGGCCACGCAGAACCTGCGCTCGGCGGGCACGAAGATCAAGTAACGGCCCGCCGGCCGGGTCCTTCCCGGTCTGCGACGCCGTACCTCGCGAGCCCGGTGCCTCGGCGCCGGGCTCGCGGTATACCTGGGACCATGTCCGACGTCCGGCTGGCCTCGCCCCAGGGCAAGTGGATCCTGCTCACCACGGTTCTCGGCTCCAGCATGGCGATGCTGGACTCGACCGTCGTCAACATCGCCCTGCCCCGCATCGGCCGCGACCTGGGCGCCGACCTCGCCGCCCTCCAGTGGACCTCCAACGCCTATCTGGTCACCCTGGCCGGGCTGATCCTGCTCGGCGGCTCCCTCGGCGACCGCTACGGCCGGCGCAAGGTCTTCGTGGTGGGCGTGGTCTGGTTCGCCGCGGCCTCCCTGCTGTGCGGACTCGCCCCGGACGCCGGCGTGCTGATCGCCGCCCGCGCCCTCCAGGGCGTCGGCGGCGCCCTCCTCACCCCCGGCTCCCTCGCCCTCATCCAGGCCTCCTTCCACCGCGACGACCGCAGCCGGGCCGTGGGCCTGTGGTCCGGCTTCGGGGGCATCGGCGCGGCCGTGGGGCCCTTCCTGGGCGGCTGGCTGGTGGACGGCCCCGGCTGGCGCTGGGTGTTCCTGCTCAACGTGCCGCTCGCCGTGCTGTGCGTACCGGTCGCCCTGCGGCACGTCCCCGAGTCGGGCGACGGGAAGACGCACGGCCGCTTCGACGTCCTCGGCGCGGTGCTGGGCGCCGTCGCCCTCGCCCTCGTGACGTACGCGCTGATCGAGGCGGGCGGGGGGTCCGTGACCGTGGCGGTGGCGGCGGGGGCCGGCCTCGCCGCCGCGGTGGCCTTCGTGCAGGTCGAGCGGCACCGCCCCGACCCGATGATGCCGCCCGGCATCTTCGCCTCCCGCCAGTTCACGGCCGTCAACCTGGTCACCCTGTGCGTGTACGCGGCCCTCGGCGGCTTCTTCTTCCTGTCCGCCGTCCAGCTCCAGGTCGTGGCCGGCTACTCCGCCCTCGGCGCGGGTACGGCCCTGCTGCCGACGACCGTCCTGATGCTGCTGCTCTCCGCCCGCTCCGGCCAGCTGGCCGAACGGATCGGCCCGCGCGTCCCGCTCACCGCCGGCCCGCTGCTGGCCGCGGCCGGGATGCTGCTGATGCTCCGGGTCGGCCCCGGCGCCTCCTACGCCGCCGACGTCCTGCCCGCCGTCCTGGTGCTCGGCCTCGGCCTGGTCACCCTGGTCGCCCCCCTGACCGCGACCGTCCTGGCCTCGGTCGACGTCTCCCGCGCGGGCCTGGCCAGCGGCATCAACAACGCGGCGGCGCGCGCGGCGGGCCTCGTCGCGGTGGCCGCGCTGCCCCTGCTGACCGGGATGGGCGCGGAGGCGTACCGCTCGGCCGACGCCTTCGACGACGCGTTCGGGCGGGCCATGCTGTGGTGCGCGGGGGCGCTGGTCGTCGCCTCGCTGATCGCCTTCACGACCGTGCGCCGCCCGGCCCCGGACTGCCGCCGCCCGGAGTGCAGGACCCACGGGGCCGTCCTGGCGCCCCCGCTGGAGGGGGAGCGGGCGGCGGCGCGGCTGCCGGCGGGGCCCGCGGACCCGGCGAGCTGAAGGGGGCGGGAGGGGAGGGGCGCGACCCCGTCGGCGTGAACCCCGGCTGGTCCTCCAGACTGGACCCATGTCCATTCACGAAAACCTGCTCGGGGGACCGCCCCCGACCCACCTCCCCGACGACCCCGCGCCCCGCGAACTGCTCGCGGCCGGCACGGCCCCCGCCGACGTCGCCGCGAAGTACCCCACGTCCTCCCTGGCCTGGGCCCGGCTCGCCGACGACGCGTTCGAGCGCGGCAGCGTGGTGGAGTCGTACGCCTACGCCCGCACCGGCTACCACCGCGGCCTGGACAGCCTGCGCCGCAGCGGCTGGAAGGGGCACGGGCCGGTGCCCTGGGAACACGAACCGAACCGTGGCTTCCTGCGCGCCCTGCACGCCCTCGCCCGCGCCGCCGGGTCGATCGGCGAGCAGGAGGAGTACGAGCGCTGCACGCAGTTCCTGAAGGACTCCTCGCCGACGGCGGCCCAGACGCTGGGCTAGCCCTCGGCCGTCCTTTCGGGGCACGGGCCCGCCCGCTGTGATCGGGCGGGCCTTGCACTTTCGGGTGACGATTGCGGAAGATGCCCCCTGGGGACCGGGGCCCCCGTGTCGGTAACGGCAGGGGCGGACCGCTACCCGGAGTACATATCAGGAGACAGCGATGTCCCATGAGGCTCACGAGCCCGAGACCCCGCATCTCGACTTCGCAGGCACGACGCCGTACGAGGACTACGTCAAGGCGGACGTGCTCACCCACCTCCAGCACACCCTCTCCGACGATCCCGGAGAGATGGTCTTCCTGGTCACGACCCAGGTGATGGAGCTGTGGTTCACGGTGATCGTCCACGAGTGGGAGACCGCGGCCGGCGCCCTGCGCCGGGACGACGTGCCGACGGCCGTCGCCGCGCTGAAGCGCTCCGTGCGCGAGCTGGAGGCGCTGAACGCCTCCTGGAAGCCGCTCGGACAGCTCACGCCGGCCCAGTTCAACTCGTACCGCGGCGCGCTGGGCGAGGGTTCCGGCTTCCAGTCCGCGATGTACCGCCGCATGGAGTTCCTGCTCGGCGACAAGTCCGCGTCGATGCTCGTCCCGCACCGCGGCGCCCCGCGCGTCCACGCCGAGCTGGAGAAGGCACTGCACGAGCCGAGCCTCTACGACGAGGTCCTGCGGCTCCTCGCCCGGCGCGGGCACGCCGTCCCGCAGGCCGTGCTGACGCGTGACGTCTCCCGGCGCTACGAACCGTCGCCGGAGGTGGAGGCGGTGTGGACCGCCCTCTACGCGGGTGACGAGTCCGACGAACTCGCCCGTCTCGGCGAGGCGTTGACCGACGTCGCCGAGCTGGTGTGGCGCTGGCGCAACGACCACCTCGTCGCCACCCGGCGCGCGATGGGCGCCAAGACGGGCACGGGCGGTTCGGCCGGTGTGGCCTGGCTCGAGAAGCGCGCGCGCAAGAACGTCTTCCCCGAGCTGTGGACGGCGCGCTCCCATGTCTGACCTCTCCCGCAGAGCCCGTGAGCTGGACTCCGCCGACGAACTGGCCCACAAGCGCAAGGAGTTCGTCCTCGACGAGGTCGTCTACCTCGACGGCAACTCGCTGGGCGCGCTGCCCGTGTCCGTCCCCGGGCGGCTGGACGACGTCGTCCGCCGCCAGTGGGGCGAGCTGCGCATCCGCTCCTGGGACGAGAGCGGCTGGTGGACCGCGCCCGAGCGGATCGGCGACCGGATCGCCCCGCTGGTGGGCGCGGACGCCGGGCAGATCGTCGTGGGCGACTCCACCAGCGTCAACGTGTTCAAGGCGCTGGTGGGCGCGGTGCGGCTGGCGGGGGAGGAGCGGGACGAGATCCTCGTCGACGCGACCACCTTCCCCACCGACGGCTACATCGCGGAGTCGGCGGCCCGGCTCACCGGCCGTACGCTGCGGCCGGTGACCCCGGCGGAGGTGCCGGCGGCCCTGTCGGACCGTACGGCCGCGGTGCTGCTCAACCACGTCGACTACCGCACCGGCCGGCTGCACGACCTGCCCGCCCTCACCGCCGCCGTGCACGCGGCGGGCGCGATCGCCGTCTGGGACCTGTGCCACAGTGCGGGCGCGCTGCCGGTCGGCCTCGACGAGCACGGCGTGGACCTCGCGGTCGGCTGCACCTACAAGTACCTGAACGGCGGCCCCGGCGCGCCGGCGTACCTGTACGTACGGCGTGAGCACCAAGGCCGCTTCGACTCCCCGCTGCCGGGCTGGAACTCGCACGCCGAACCGTTCGGCATGCGGCCCGCCTACGAACCCGCCCCGGGCGCCCTGCGCGGGCGCGTCGGCACCCCGGACATCCTGTCCATGCTCGCCCTGGAGGCGGCGCTGGAGGTCTGGGAGGGCGTGTCCGTCGACACGGTCCGCGCCAAGTCCCTCGCCCTGACGGACTTCTTCCTGGAGTGCGTCGCGGCGTACGTCCCCGACGGCACGGTGGAGTGCCTCACTCCCCGCCCGCACGAGCGGCGGGGCAGCCAGATCGCCCTGCGCTGCGACGCCGCGGACGAGGTGATGCGCCGCCTGATCGCACGCGGAGTGGTCGGCGACTTCCGCCGGCCGGACGTGCTGCGCTTCGGTTTCACCCCGCTGTACGTGGGATTCGAGGACGTGGAGCGGGCGGCGCGGATCCTGGGGGAGGTGCTGGGGAGCTAGCTCCTCCCCTCCCGCCGGTCCGGTCACCCGGTAAGGACGTACACCCCTGCCGCGGCAGCCGCGTGCGCGGCGCGCGCGGCCCGCTCCGCGGCAGGGGCGTCCGGCACCACCCCCGCGGTCAGCCACTCGTAGTACAGCGGTGCCGAGACCGCCCGCACCACCGCCCCCGCGTCGGTCCCCGCGGGCAACTCCCCCCGTGCGACCGCCTGTTCCACGCACGGCGCCCACTCGGCGACCCGCACCGCGTAGAACCGCCGCAACGCCTGCGCCGTACGCGCGTCACAGGCCGCCGCCGCGATCACCGCCCGGAACAGCGCCCCCTGCCGGACGTCGGCCAGCGTCCGCTGCACGAGACCTGCGTTGGCCAGCAGGTCGGTCAGCACCGCCCCGGTCTCCGCACGGGGCGACGACGTCTCCGCCATCTCGGCGAGGAGGTCGGCGACCAGTCCCGTCACGGACCCCCACCGCCGGTACACGGTCGTCTTGCCGACCTCCGCGCGCCGCGCGACGTCCGCGAGATCGAGCCGGTCGAACCCTTCCTCGACCAGGACGTCCCCGGCCGCCCGCAGCACGGCGGCACGCACACGTGCGGTGCGCCCTCCGGGACGCACGGTGCCGGGCTCGGCGGACATAACGGCCTCCTTGGTGCACGTGCGGGCGATGCCCCGCGCAGGACGTCAGCGTAACGAAACAACAGAACCGTTTAACCCTCACCGAGCGTGACATCCGCGTGTCCGCGCACGTCACGGGCCTGATACCGTCCCCGCCAACGGCCGAATCCCCACCGGGGCCGCCAGAACCGTTCCGTCCAATTCCGTTTTGTCGCTGAGAGGTTGGAGCATGCCGGACGACGCCGTCGCAGCCCGGGCCGCCGCCGAAGAGGAGTCGGCCTTCTCGCACCCGGCGGTCGAGCCCGACGCCACCGCCGCCTACGGCGACCATCCCGACCAGCTGATCGACTTCTACGCCCCGCGCGGCGCGACCGGCCCCGCGCCGCTGGTGGTCGTCCTGCACGGAGGAGCCTGGCGGGCGCCGTACGACCGCCGGCACCTCACGCCGTTCGCGGACTTCCTGGCGCGGCGGGGCTTCGCCGTGGCCAACGTGGAGTACCGGCGGGGTGCGGCGGCCTCCGGGGGCGAGGCCGCCGGTGGCACGGTCTCTGCCGACGCGGTCTCCGGTGGTACGCCGGGCGGGGCGGTGACGGCGGCGGGCCGCTGGCCCGACACCTTCGACGACGTCGCCGCCGCGCTGGACGCGCTGCCCGCCCTCGTCCGGGGGGCCCTGCCGCAGGCGGACACCCGCCGCACGGTGCTCACCGGCCACTCGGCGGGCGGCCACCTCGCGCTGTGGGCCGCGGCCCGGCACGTCCTGCCGGCCGGCGCGCCCTGGCGCGTCGACGGGCCGCCCCCGCTGCGCGGCGTGGTCGCCCTCGCGCCGATCGCCGACTTCGGGGTCGCGGAGAAGCTCGACGTGTGCGGCGGCGCGGTGCGGCAACTCCTCGGCGGCGAGGCGCACGCCGGCGAGCGGCGGCCGTACGCCGACCCCGCGCTGCTGCTGCCGACCGGCATCGCGACGACCCTGGTCCAGGGCCGTACCGACCTGATCGTCCCGGAGGCCGTCGCCGAGTCGTACGCGGACGCGGCGGCGAAGGCGGGCGAGGTGGTGGGTCTGACGCTGCTGGAGGACGTCGGCCACTTCCCGCTGATCGACCCGGTGGCGGACGCGTGCGCGGTGGTGGCGGAGGAGATCGCGCAGCTGGCGTGGTGAGGGGGCGGCGGGTCCGCGGGCTGCGGGTCCGCGGTGAAGCGTCCCTGTCATACCCCTAGTACCTGAGAGCTACCTCCGAGGACAGCCCCTCGGCGGGACGCGAGCGACGGCCGCTGATCCGTAACTTCCCCACCAGGGACGCCCGATGGCCGGGCGGACCGGTCGGGGAGGGACGGGGCGATGGGGGTCGGAGCGGGGCGGTTCGCCGAACGGCGGCTCGGTGGGAGCGGATCGGGTGGTGCGGCAGGCGGCGGACCGGGCCGTGAGCGTGCGCCCGGCCGTGAGCGTGCGCCGGCCCGTTCCCCGCGCTGGGTCCGTGTCCTTCTCGCCGGCCTCGTCACCGCCGCCGTCGTGGTCCCCCTCACGGCCGCGGTCCGGCCGGGCATCCCCGCCCCGGACCCCGCCGATCTCGCCCCGGTGACGGCGTCGACGCTGGAGGGGGCGTACGCGGCCAACCGGGCCAACGCCGAACTGGCGGCCCGTACGGCGGCCGGGCACGGGGACCGGCACCGCGCCGCCGCCGACCGGGCACTCGCGGTTCCCTCCCGCAGACTCCTCTTCTTCGACGGCCGCGGTTCCGGCCGGGTGGCCGAGGTCTTCGGCGACCTGGCCCACACGGGCCGCGTCGCCGTCCTGGTGCCCGGTTCGGACACCTCGCTGGACACCTACGAGCGCTTCCACACGGCCGCGGCGGCACTGCACCGAGGGCTCACCCGGCAGGCCCCGGCCGGCAGCGGTACCGCGGTGGTGGCCTGGCTCGGCTACACCACTCCGGCGACCGTCAGCACCACCGCCGTCACCCCGGGCCGGGCCGACGAAGCCGCCCCGGGCCTGCGGGAGTTCGTGCGCGGGCTCCGCGGCGTCACCGGCCCGGACGCCCGGATCACCCTCCTGTGCCATTCGTACGGCTCGGTGGTGTGCGGGCGGGCCGCCGACGGCCTGGACGTGGACGACCTGGTCCTCCTCGGCAGTCCGGGCACGGGCGCGGACTCGGCGGCGGACCTGCGCACCCGCGCGCGGGTGTGGGCGGCCCGGGGCAGCGACGACTGGGTGGCGGAGGTCCCGCACGCCGCCGTCGCACTGCTCGGCACGACGGTCGGTTTCGGGACGGACCCGGTGTCCCCGGCCTTCGGCGCCCGCGTGTTCTTCGCCGGGGACGGCGGCCACAGCGACTACTTCCGGCCGGGCTCGGCCTGCCTGGCCAACCTCGTCCGGATCGTCCTCGGCGAGACCTCGGAGGTCACCCGTGCGTGAGACGAACACGGTCCGTCCCCGGGGGCGGCGCACCCTCCCGATCCGTGCCGGGATACGGCGGGCGGCAGACCGGCTCGACGCGGGCACCCCGCCCGAGCGGGACCGGGCCGTCGATGCCCTGCGCGCCCTGGCGATCCTCGGCGTCGTGCTCGGCCACTGGCTGGTGACCGCGCTCGTCGCCGACGGCGGCACCCTGCGCGCCGCCAGCCCGCTGGACCCCATGCCCTGGCTGGCCCCGGTGTCCTGGGCGTTCCAGACACTCGCCGTGTTCTTCATGGTGGGCGGCCATGTCGCGACGAGAAGCCACACCTCGGCCCGCGCGCGGGGCGTGACGTACGGCGGCTGGCTGCGGGCCCGGCTGACCCGGCTGTTCCTGCCGGTGGCCGCCATGACGGGCGTGTGGGCGGTGGTCGCGTTGTGCCTGCTGCTGGGCGGCGCCTCCTTCACCACCGTGCACACGGTGGTGAAGCTGGCGCTGTCACCCCTGTGGTTCCTGCTGGTGTTCGCGGCGCTCACGGCGGCGACCCCGCTGCTGGTCCGGCTCAACCCGCTGTGGCCGCTGGCCGTCGTCCTGCACGTGGATCTGGTCCGCTTCGGCCTCGGCGGCCCGTCATGGCTCGGCTGGGTCAACCTGGCGGCGGGCTGGCTCGTGCCGTACACCCTGGGCGCGGCCTGGACGCGTGGGGAGCTGGAGCGCCGACGCGCGGGCTGGCTCCTGTGCGGCGGCGGGGCCGTGGCGACGGCGGTCCTGGTGGTCTGGGCGGGCTATCCGGCGTCGATGGTCGGCGTGCCCGGCGCCGCGCTCTCCAACCTCAACCCGCCGACCCTCGCGGCCGTCACCTTCGGCCTCGCCCAGTGCGGTGCCGCCCTGCTGCTGCGCGACCGGCTGCGGCGGGCCGTGCGCGGACCGGTGGCCTGGGCGGCGGTGGCCCTGGTGAACCTCTCCGCGATGACGGTGTTCCTCTGGCATCAGACGGCTCTGATGGCGACCACGGCCACCGGCCTCCTGGTGGGCCGCCTGCCCGGTCTGCACACCGTGCCGGACGGCCTGGACTGGGTCGCGGCCCGCCTCCTGTGGCTGCCGGTCTTCGTCGCGGTGCTGGCCGTGTGCCGGGAGGCCTTCCACGGCTTCGAGAACCGCTGCGAGTGGCGCCCGCGGACGGCTCCGGCCCCCTCGAGGGTGGTGCGGGTCGGACGGCTGCCCGAAGCGCCGGAACCGCGGAAGGCCGGTCGTGCTTAAGGTGGGGCGGATGAACGGGGTGGAGGAGCGGCTGATCCGCGTCCTGCGGGTGGTGCGCGACGACCTGTGGACGACCCGCGCCGCGCCGCTGCCGCCCTCGGTGTGGCTGCGCTGGCTGCCGCACGGTCTGGTCTGCCTGGTCGCGTTCGGCACCATGGTCGCCAACGTCGACTTCCTGGCCGACCGTTACCGGCTCGACGCGCAGTTCGGCGTGCTGTGCGCGGTGCTGCAGGGCATGGCGGTGGTGCTGGCGCTGTGGCGCCCGATGCCGGCCTGGTGGCTGTCGACGGCGGTCACGGTGGTGGTCGCCCTGGCAGCCCGGGGTCGTCTGTTCCACGATCCGCACTCGGGCGACCCCAGCTGGCCGTGGGGTCCACCCGGCCTGATCGCGCACTGCGTGGTCCTGTTGCTGTTGTCGCTGCGGGTGCCGACCCGGGCGGCGGCCGAGGCGCTCGCGCTGACCGCCCTGGCCACCTATGTCGTCGAAGGGGTGATCGGCGGCGCCGGCTACGGGCCGTCCGGCATGCTCGCGGTGACCCTGTTCGCCGTCGTCGTCCTCCTGGGCAGCGCCCTGCGCGGTCGCCGCGAGGCCCGCCACCAGCTCGTCGAGCAGGCGGGCATCACCGCCGAGGAGCGGGCCCGCCGCACCGTGCTGGAGGAGCGCAACCGCATCGCGCGCGAGCTGCACGACGTGGTCGCCCATCACATGTCGGTGATCTCGATCCAGGCGCAGGTGGCCCCGCACCTCGTGGACAACCCGTCCGAGGAACTGCGCCAGAACCTCGAAGGCATCAGGCAGAACGCCCTGGAGGCGCTCGCCGAACTGCGCAGGGTCCTCGGCGTGCTGCGCTCCGAGAACCCCGAGGACCCCTACGGCCTCGGCGCGGCGGGCGGCGGAGGGACCCCGGACGCCCCGCAGCCCACGCTCGACCGGCTCGGCGCCCTCATCGACAACACCCGTGCGGCGGGGCTGGAGGTCGTGACCGAGGTGCGGGGCGAGGCGCCGGCGTATCCGCCGGGCGTGCAGCTGTCGGCGTACCGGATCGTGCAGGAGGCGCTGAGCAACGCGCTGCGGCACGCGCCCGGTTCCCAGGTGCGGGTCGGCGTCGTCCACGATCCGCGGGGCCTGTCCCTGGAGGTCGTCAACTCCCGCCCCGGAGGGCCGGTACGGTCTTCGCCCGGTGCGGGGCACGGGCTGCTCGGCATGCGGGAGCGGGCGGTGATGCTGGGCGGTCACGTCGCCGCGCACCCGACGCTGCACGGCGGGTTCATGGTCTCCGCGTTCCTCCCGAAGGACGGCCTCCCCCTCCCTCCCACCGAGGACACCGACCCGCCCGCCGACCTCGAGATGATCTTCCCCGAGCCCCGCCGGGAGCCGCCGACGGCCGCACCGGCGCCAGGACCCGCGGCCGGACCACCGACGGGACCGCCCGCAGGTCCGCCGCCGGGCCCCCCGTCAGGACCTTCGGCCGGACACCCGACAGGAGACGAGAGCAGATGACGAGCGGCACCATCCGCGTACTGATCGCCGACGACCAGCAGATGGTCCGGCAGGGCTTCACCGTGCTGCTCAACACCCGGCCGGACATCGAGGTGATCGGACAGGCGGTCGACGGACTCGACGCCGTCGCTCAGGTCGCCGAACTGTCCCCGGACGTCGTCCTGATGGACATCCGCATGCCCGAGCTGGGCGGCATCGAGGCCACCCGCCGCATCACCGTCGCCACTCCCGGCATCAAGGTGCTGGTGCTCACCACCTTCGACCTCGACGAGTACGTGTACGAGGCACTGCGCGCCGGGGCGTCCGGGTTTCTGCTCAAGGACGCCTCCGCCGACCAGCTCGCGGAGGCGGTGCGGATCGTGGCGGCCGGTGACGCCCTGCTCGCGCCCGGCATCACCCGCAAGCTGATCGCCGAGTTCTCCCGCCTGGACGGCACACCCCGCCCCCCGCTGAAGGAACGCGTCGGCGACCTCACCGAGCGCGAGACGGAGGTGCTGACCCTCATCGCGCAGGGCCTGTCCAACGCGGAGATCGCCCGTCGGCTCGTGGTCGCCGAGCAGACCGTGAAGACGCACGTGGGCCGCATCCTGGTGAAGCTGGGCCTGCGGGACCGCACCCAGGCGGCGGTGTTCGCCTACGAGTCGGGGCTGGTGAGGCCCTCCGGGTACTGACCACCCCGGCGAGACCGGCGAGACCGGCGTGCGGGCCCCGACCCGTAGTACTTGAGAGGGACCCGGCGGAACCCCCCTCACTGGTGACGACCGCCACCCCCGTCTCCGCCTACGGTTCTGACTGTGACCGAGACGACCGAGACGACCGAGACGATCCAGACACAGTCCACGCCGCCGGACGACCCGTACGCGGCCCGGCGGCCGGGCAGCCCGGAGATCCGGGTGGCCCTGGGCGCCGTGCGGGGGCTGCGGGAGGACCTGTTCGAGGATGCGTTCGCCTACCGTCCGCTGCCCCACCGTGAGCCGGACGGCCGCTTCACCCGTCGGCTGACCGGCCGCAAGCGGGTGTATGCGACCTGGTCCCGGCACGCGCTGGTCGGGGCGGGCGGTGCGCTCGCCTTCCTGGCCTCCCTGGTCGAGGACGGCGGCCTCGTGGGCCTGGTGTGCGGGCTGCTGGCGCTGGCCCCGGTGCTGCTGACCCTGGTCCGCCCGGCGGGGGCGTTCTGGCTGTCGCTGATGTCGACCACGCTCGTCGCCGCCTTCGGCTCGGCGTGGAGCGACTGGCCGTGGCTGCCGGGCACCTTCGTCTCCCACCTCGTCGTGCTGACGGTCGTGGCGATACGCACCCGGCCGCGCACGGCGGCCTGGATGTGGCTGCTGACCCTGGCCTACGGCTTCGTCGCCGAGACGGTGTTCGGCTCGAACCACTACTACACCAACGTCGGGCCGATGCTCGTCCTCTCGGCGCTCGTCCTGCTCGCCGTCACCGTCTGGCACATCCGTCGGCAGGCCGAGGAGGAGGTCACGGCCCAGCAGACGGTGACCGCGCACGAGCGTTCGCGGCGCACGCTGCTGGAGGAGCGCACCACCATCGCCCGCGAGCTGCACGACGTGGTCGCCCACCACATGTCGGTCGTCGCCATCCAGGCGGAGGCCGCCCCCTACCGGGTGGAGAACCCGCCGCCCGAGCTGGAGAAGGCGTTCGCGACGATCCGGGAGAACGCGGTCGCGGCCCTGACCGAGCTGCGCCGGGTCCTGGGCGTGGTCCGCGCCGAGGACTACGAGGCCCCGGACGCCCCGCAGCCCACGCTCGCCGAGCTGGACGGGCTGCTGGCCAACGTGCGGGAGGCCGGTCTGCCGGTCGAGAAGGCGGTGACCGGCGCGGTGCGGGAACTGCCGCAGGGCGTGGAGCTGTCGGCGTACCGGATCGTGCAGGAGGCCCTGAGCAACACCCTGCGGCACGCGCCCGGCGCGAGCGCCCGCGTGGAGATCGGCTATGTGCTCGGCGGGCTGGGTCTGCGCATCGTCAACGGCCCGCCGACCGACCCCGCCCTGGTGAAGCCCTCGCCGGGAGCCGGGCACGGCATCACGGGCATGCGGGAGCGGGTGACCATGCTGAACGGCGAGATGACGGCGGACCCGACGCAGGACGGCGGTTACGAGGTCACGGTGTTCCTTCCGGTGCCGATGGCCACGGCGGACGACGGTGCGGCATGACCATCCGGGTACTGATCGCGGACGACCAGATGATGGTCCGCGAGGGCTTCTCCGTCCTGCTGAACGCGATGCCGGACATCGAGGTCGTCGGCGAGGCGGTGAACGGCCGCGAGGCGGTGGACCGCGTCCGTGAACTGGCGCCCGACGTCGTCCTGATGGACATCCGGATGCCCGAGCTGAACGGCATCGAGGCGACGCGGGAGATCGTGGCCGCGGACGGCACGGCGAAGGTGCTGGTGCTCACCACCTTCGACCTCGACGAGTACGTCTACCAGGCGTTGCGCGCCGGAGCCTCCGGCTTCCTGCTGAAGGACGCCTCGGCCCGCCAACTCGCCGACGGGGTGCGGATCGTGGCCGCCGGGGAGGCGCTCCTCGCCCCGTCCGTCACCCGGCGTCTGATCACCGAGTTCTCCAGACTGTCCGACGGCCCCCGGCTGCCCCGCGCCGCCCAGGCGTCCTACGGCGACCTGACCGAGCGGGAGACGGAGGTCCTGGTCCTCATCGCGCAGGGCCTGTCCAACGCGGAGATGGCCGGGCGGCTGGTGGTGGCGGAGTCCACGATCAAGACGCACGTCAGCAGGATCCTGGTGAAGCTGGGCCTGCGGGACCGTACCCAGGCGGCGGTGTTCGCCTACGAGGCGCGGCTGGTCAGACCGGGGTGAGACGCCCCTGGTCAGCAGTGGGGTCGACGGGCTAGCGTCCGGTCATGGCAGCAGTCGACGACCTTCGCTTCGATCCCTGGGACCCGGCGTTCGTGGCCGATCCGTACCCGGCGTACGCCGAGTTGCGGGAGCGGGGCCGGGTGATCCGGTACGAGCGCACCGACCAGTGGCTGGTGCCGCACCACGCGGACGTCTCGGCGCTGCTGCGGGACCGGCGACTCGGGCGGACCTACCAGCACCGTTTCACGCACGAGGACTTCGGGCGGACGGCGCCCCCGGCGGAGCACGAGCCGTTCCACACCCTCAACGACCACGGGATGCTGGATCTGGAACCGCCGGACCACACCCGGATCCGGCGGCTGGTGTCGAAGGCGTTCACGCCGCGCACGGTCGAGCGGCTCAAGCCGTACGTCGAGCGGCTGGCCGGTGAGCTGGTCGACGGGCTGGTGGCGGCCGGCGGCGGCGACCTGCTGACGGACGTCGCGGAACCGCTGCCGGTGGCGGTGATCGCCGAGATGCTGGGGATCCCGGCGTCGGAGCGGGCCCCGCTCAGGCCGTGGTCGGCGGACATCTGCGGGATGTACGAGCTGAGCCCGTCGCCGGAGACGGCCCGCCGGGCGGTGCGGGCGTCGGTGGAGTTCTCCGCGTATCTGCGGGAGCTGATCGCGGCCCGCCGCAAGGAGCCCGGCGACGACCTGATCTCCGGGCTGATCGCCGCCCACGACGAGGACGACCGGCTCACCGAGCAGGAGATGATCTCGACGGCCGTGCTCCTGCTGAACGCGGGCCACGAGGCGACGGTCAACGCCACGGTCAACGGCTGGTGGGCGCTGTTCCGCAACCCCGGCCAGCTGGCGGCCCTGCGCGCCGACCACGCGCTGGTCCCCTCCGCCGTGGAGGAGCTGATGCGCTACGACACCCCGCTCCAGCTCTTCGAGCGCTGGGTCCTCGACGAGATCGAGATCGACGGCACGGTGATCCCGCGGGGCGCGGAGATCGCGATGCTGTTCGGCTCCGCCAACCACGACCCCGCGGTCTTCACCGACCCGCACCGCCTGGACCTGACCCGCGCGGAGAACCCGCACATCTCCTTCAGCGCGGGCATCCACTACTGCATCGGCGCTCCCCTCGCCCGCATGGAGCTGGCCGCCTCGATGCGGGCCCTCCTGGAGAAGGCCCCCACCCTGCGCCTCGCGGCGGAGCCCGCCCGCACACCGAACTTCGTGATCAGGGGCCTGGAAGGACTCGGCGTGGAGATCGCCTGAACCACCGGCCCCCCAGCCCCCGTCCCGGGGCCCGCCCCCGCCCCCGCCCCGGCCACCCAGCCCTCGCCCCGGAGCCCGAGCCGGGCCCGGACCTCGCCCGAGCCGGGCCCGGACCCGACCCCTGACTTCGAGTCCGGCCCCGCCCCCGTCCGCCCCCCGTCACGTGGTCAGGTCCCGTCGGCGCAGTCCCGCGGCGCCGGCCGCGACCAGGGCTGCCGCCAGTGCGGTGAGCGTCAGTACGGGGCCCCACTCCATGCCGCCTCCCGGCAGCTTGGGCAGGTGGCCGAAGGGGGAGAGGTCCAGCACCGCCTGCGGGACGTCCAGCGCGGGGCCGATCCAGCCGATGACCAGGACCGCGCCGGCCGCCCCCCATGCGGCCGGGGCCAGCCGTGGGGCGAGGCCGTACAGGAGGACGGCGACGCCGCCGACGGTCCACACCGCCGGGAGCTGGACCAGGCAGCCGGCCAGGATCGGGCCCGCTTCCCCGCCGTGGCCGACGGCGAGGCCGAGGCCCGCCAGCAGCATGATCAGGGCGGCGCCGCCGAAGGCGACCGCCAGATGGCCGGCGGCCCAGCGCAGCCGGCCGACCGCGTTCGCGAGGACCGGTTCCGCCCGGCCGGAGGTCTCCTCGCCGTGCAGCCGCAGGACCGAGGCGACGACGTACAGGGCCGCGACGAGGCCCAGCATGCCGGTCATCGCGGCGAGGAAGGCGTCCGTGAGCGCCGACCGGCCGCCCATCCGCTCGAAGATCTCGCGGGCCCGCTCGTTGTCGCCGACCAGGTCTGCCGCGCCCTCCGCCAGCCCGCCGTAGACGACCCCGGCGAGGAGGAAGCCGATGCTCCAGCCGAGGACGCTGCCGCGCTGCAGCCGCCAGGCCAGCGCCCCCGCCGTGCGCAGCCGTCCGCCGGCCCGTCCCGGCCGGGTGGGCAGGAAGCTCATGCCGAGGTCCCGGCGGCCCGCCAGCACGTAGGCCGTCACGCCCTGCGCGGCGATCGCCGCCGCGAACAGCGCCGGCACCCACCAGCGTTCGTCCGCGAAGGGCCGCAGGTTCTCCAGCCAGCCGAGCGGGGAGAGCCAGGTCAGCACGGAGGAGCCGTCGTCCGTCGCCGAGTCGCCCGCCGCGCGCAGCACGAACGCGGCGCCCAGCACTCCCGAGGCCAGCCCCCGGGCCAGCCGCGCGCTCTCGGTGAGCTGCGCGGCGATCGCGGCCATGGTCGCGAAGAGCATCCCCACGGCCGCGAGCCCCAGCCCGAGGGCCACCGCCCCGGCCACCCCGTGTCCCGCCAGCCCGACGGTCACCAGCAGGGCCAGGACCGCGTCGGCGACCCCCGCCGCCAGCAGCGCCGACGTCAGCGAGGCGCGCCGCCCCACCATGCCGGAGGCGATCAGCTCCTGGCGGCCGCTCTCCTCCTCGTCCCGGGTGTGCCGTACGACGATCAGGATGCTGGTCACGGCCGCGAGGGCACCGGCGTAGACGCCGACCCGCCAGGCGGTGAGGGCGCCCGGCGAGTCGCCGAAGACCGGGCCGACGAGGGCGCGCAGCGAGGCGTTGGCCGCCATCTGGTCCTTGAGGGAGGCGCGTTCGGCGGCGGTGCCGTACAGGCTCTCCAGGGTGTTCGGCATGGAGAGGACCATCAGGGCGTTGACGCCCACCCAGAGGGGGATCATCACCCGGTCGCGGCGCAGCGCGAACCGCAGCAGCGTTCCGGTGCCCGAGAGCCGGGGTGCGAGGACGCTCATCGGTTCGCCGCCTCGGCGGTGCCGGCCTGGTAGTGGCGCAGGAACAGTTCCTCCAGCGTCGGCGGCGTCGACGTCAGCGACCGCACGCCCGTCGCGCTCAGCGACCGCAGTACGGCGTCCAGCCCGTCGGCGTCGACCTGGAGCCGCACCCGGCGGCCCCGGACGTCGAGGTCGTGGACGCCGGGCAGCCGTGCCAGCCCGTCGGGCTCACCGGCGAGTTCGGCGGTGACGCTGGTGCGGGTGAGGTGGCGCAGGTCGGCCAGCGAGCCGGTCTCGACCGTGCGGCCCCGGCGGATGATGCTGACCCGGTCGCAGAGTTCCTCGACCTCGCTGAGCAGGTGCGAGGACAGCAGGACCGTACGGCCCCGCTCGCGCTCCTCGGCCACGCACCGCTGGAAGACCTCCTCCATCAGCGGGTCGAGGCCGGAGGTCGGCTCGTCCAGGACGAGCAGGTCGACGTCCGAGGCGAACGCGGCGACCAGGGCGACCTTCTGCCGGTTGCCCTTGGAGTAGGTGCGGCCCTTCTTGGTGGGGTCCAGCTCGAAGCGTTCCACCAGTTCCGTGCGGCGCCGCGCGTCCAGTCCGCCGCGCAGCCGGCCGAGGAGGTCGATGACCTCGCCGCCGGACAGGTTCCGCCACAGGGCCACGTCGCCGGGGACGTACGCGATGCGGCGGTGCACCTCCACCGCGTCCCGCCAGGGGTCGCGGCCGAGGACCCGCGCGGCGCCGGAGTCGGCGCGCAGCAGGCCGAGCAGGACGCGGATGGTGGTGGACTTGCCGGAGCCGTTGGGGCCGAGGAAGCCGTGCACCTCGCCCGTCTCGACCTCCAGGTCGAGACCGTCGAGCGCGTGGGTGCGACCGAAGGACTTGTGCAGCCCGGACACCGTGATGGCCTTCGTCATGCGTCAGAACGTACGCTTGCTTCAGAAATTTGTGAAGTTAAGGAAGTGTGAAAACGGTCGATAGGATGTGGCCATGAGCGAAGCAGCCGGTGCCGGGGTCAGCGCCGAGGGCGGGCGGGACGCGGAGTCCGTGTCGAGGTTCGTCGAATCCTTCGCCGCGCAGCTCGTCGAGGCGGGCATGCAGCGCATGGCCGCGCGGGTCTTCGCCGCCCTCCTGGCCTCCGACTCCGGCGCGCTCACCTCGGCCGAACTGGGCGAACAGCTGCGGATCAGCCCCGCGGCGGTGTCCGGCGCCGTCCGGTACCTGTCGCAGCAGCACATGGTGGCGCGCGAGCGCGAGCCCGGTTCGCGCCGGGAGCGCTACCGGGTGCACAGCGACCAGTGGTACGAGGCCTTCACCAACCGCGAGACCGTCCTCAGGCGGTGGGAGGGCGCCCTGCGCGACGGCGTCGCCGGCCTCGGCGCCGACACCCCCGCCGGCCGCCGGATGGCCGAGACGCTCGCCTTCTTCGAGTTCGTCGAGGGCGAGATCGCGGCCATGATGGAGCGCTGGCGGACCCACCGCGAACAGGTCTTCGGCAAGGGCTAGCCGAAGCCCCGGTCCGGCACACCCCGTCCGGCACCCCCCGCCCGGTCCCGCTCACCGCCCCGGCAGCACCAGCCCCAACGCGCCCTCGCGGACCACCCAGGTCCGCCGCCGTACGGGTCCCGCCACCGTCGCGTCGGCCCGGTAGCGGAAGTCGGCCCCGGACACCGTGACGGTGCGGCCGCGGGCCTCCAGCGGGGAAGCCTCCGCGCCCACCGACACCGGCCGGACCTCCACCGCCGCCGTGCCGGAGGCGTCCGGGGTCACCGACACCGCCTCGACCGGCTGGTCCAGGTCGACCAGCGTCACCCCGTCGACCTCGACCCGCAGCCGGGTCGGTCCGGGCGCCGGCGGGGCCGGCTCCGGCCGGGACGGCACCAGCGTGCGTACCAGGGACCGGCAGGTCGCCCGCAACCACGGCCGTACGCCGGCCGCGTCCGGCTGCGCGTCCCGGCCGGACAGCGGCGGTATCCGCAGCGTGCCCAGGACGACCCCGTCGCTGTCGTCGACGAGCAGGTCCAGACGCCGCTCGGCGCCGTCCAGGACGGCCCGCGCCGCCGCGACGGTGCCCAGGGGCACCCCCAGGGCGTGCGCGACGCTCAGGGAGCCGCCCACGGGCACCATGGACAGTGCGCATCCGGCCAGCTCCCGCCGCCGGTGCAGCAGGGCCACCGCCCGCATCAGCGCGCGGTCGTCCCCGATCACCACCGGCCGCCGCGAGCCGCGGCGCGCGAGGGCGCGGGCAAATTCCTCCGCGTCCTCCGGGAGGCACACCTTCGTCGCCGCACCCGCGCTGAGCACGTCTTTCGCGATCCGTACGGACTCTCCGTCCGTCCTCCGGGCGACCGGATCGATGATCACCAGCAGCTGCTCCGGCGTCGCGGAAGTCGCCACCTCGGTCCTGCCTCGCTTCCTCGGGTAGCATCTTTGTGCAAGAGCCCCTTGCGCTATTGCGCCAGGGGCTTCGTCTATTCCGGGGCATCCGGGTCCGACGGTGTGCGACCGAAGACGGTCGCGTGGCGGCCGATGACGGTCGCGGTGCCGCGACCGACGACGGTCGTGGTGCACGTGGTGGTGAGAGCTTCCGCGTACGCCCCTGACCCTGGACATGCCCCACCCGGAAGGGGTGTACGCGCGTGCCCGCACTTGTGCTGCTCGGTGCTCAGTGGGGTGACGAGGGCAAGGGAAAGGCCACCGACCTGCTCGGCGGCTCGGTGGACTATGTAGTGCGTTACCAGGGCGGCAACAACGCCGGCCACACGGTCGTCGTGGGCGACCAGAAGTACGCATTGCACCTCCTCCCTTCCGGAATCCTGTCGCCCGGATGTACGCCCGTCATCGGAAACGGAGTCGTCGTCGATCCGTCGGTCCTGCTCTCCGAGCTGAGCGGTCTGAACGAGCGAGGCGTCGACACGTCGAAGCTGCTCATCAGCGGCAACGCGCACATCATCACGCCCTACAACGTGACTGTCGACAAGGTGACGGAACGCTTCCTCGGAAAGCGGAAGATCGGCACCACGGGACGGGGCATCGGCCCGACCTACGCCGACAAGATCAACCGGGTCGGCATCCGCGTACAGGACCTGTACGACGAGTCGATCCTGGAGCAGAAGGTCGAGGCGGCGCTCGACGTCAAGAACCAGCTGCTGACCAAGCTGTACAACCGCCGCGCCATCGCGGTCGAGCAGGTCGTCGAGGAGCTGCTGGGCTACGCGGAGAAGCTGCGCCCGTACGTCGCCGACACGGTCCTGGTGCTCAACCAGGCCCTCGAGGACGACAAGGTGGTGCTGTTCGAGGGCGGCCAGGGCACGCTCCTGGACATCGACCACGGCACGTACCCCTTCGTCACCTCGTCGAACCCGACCGCGGGCGGCGCCTGCACCGGTGCCGGCGTGGGCCCGACGAAGATCAGCCGGGTCATCGGCATCCTCAAGGCGTACACGACCCGGGTCGGCGCCGGCCCGTTCCCGACGGAGCTGTTCGACGAGGACGGCGCGGCGCTGCGCCGCATCGGCGGCGAGCGGGGCGTCACCACCGGCCGTGACCGTCGCTGCGGCTGGTTCGACGCGGTCATCGCCCGCTACGCGACCCGCGTGAACGGCCTGACCGACTTCTTCCTCACCAAGCTCGACGTCCTGACCGGCTGGGAGCAGATCCCGGTCTGCGTGGCGTACGAGATCGACGGCAAGCGCGTCGAGGAACTCCCCTACTCGCAGAGCGACTTCCACCACGCGAAGCCGATCTACGAGACCCTGCCGGGCTGGTCCGAGGACATCACGAAGGCCAAGACCTTCGAGGACCTGCCGAAGAACGCCCAGAACTACGTCAAGGCGCTGGAGGAGATGTCCGGCGCCCCGATCTCCGCGATCGGCGTGGGCCCGGGCCGGGACGAGACGATCGAGATCAACTCGTTCATCTGAGGCACCCGGGAAATCGCCGGGGACCGTACCGACGGCCGCCTCCCGCTCGCGCGGGGGGCGGCCGTCGGCGCGTCCGGCGGCGGCGCCGGTCCCGCCGGGAGACACGGGGCGGGCGGGCGTGCGCCGGAAGGGATCCCCCGCGCGCCGACGCGCGGCCCGTCGGCGAGAAGACGGGGAGCGCGGTGCGCGCCCGGCCGGGCCGCCGACGGTGGACCGCGGCCGGTTCAGCTGAACACGATCATCGACCCCTGCGCCAGACTCCTGGTGGCCGCCGCGTGCAGCCCGAGCCACACGTGCCGTTCGCGGGCGAACGGACTCGGGTCGTACGGCGGCGCGACGGCCGGTTCCTCCAGCTCCGTTGGGGCGGCCGGGGGCTGCGGCGCGGCCGGCGGGTTGGCGGGGTCGATGCCGATCGAGGGGGCGACGTACTCGAGTTCCCGCAGCAGGGACTGCGAGGAGCCGAGCGGGCCGCCGCCGGCGAGCAGCTCCTCGTTGGACAGGGGCTGCGGGAAGTCCACCGGGACGTAGGCGCCGGCGTGGTCGTAGTGCCACACCAGGTGGGACTGCTGGGCCGTCGACTCGAACATCTCCAGGAGCTGCTCGTAGTCGCCGCCCAGGGCGTCGACCGGGGTCACCGGCAGTCCGCACACCTGGAGCAGGTAGGCGCGCCGCAGGAAGTGCAGGGCGTCGTAGTCGAAGCCGGCCACGGGGGCGACGTCGCCGGACAGGCCCGGCATGTACTGGTACACCGGCACGGGGGGGAGTCCCGACTCGGCGAGCACCTTGTTGTACTGCGCGAGTTCCTCGGCGAAGGGGTTGTCGGGGGTGTGGCACAACACGTCGACGAGCGGCACCAGCCACAGGTCACAGGCCAAAGAGAGCTCCTCACTCAGGGTGTCGCGCGGTCATTGCTGCCCGGACTCGGAAGGGTAGTCGGTGTGTCCTGCGTCAGCTCCCTTCGTGCAGGTCCCATACCCACACTCCGGCCACCCGCCTACCGGGTCGGCCCACGAGCTTGTCCACGGTGGCCCGCAGCGGCCCGTCGTGCGGCTGCGGCGCGAGCACCAGCGCGCCCGCCCGCCAGTACGCGAGGTCCCGCCGGGCCTGCTCCCGCGCCCGGTCGTCGATCACCTGGGCGAAGCCCGTCTCCCGTACGTCCTTCAGCAGGCCCGCCGTCCAGTTCAGCGGCACGCCGTAGACACCGCTGCGGTCGCCGTCGCCGTAGGGCCGGTTGAAGTAGCCGCCCGGCATCCGGAAGCCGAGGCCGGCGGCGGTCTGCCAGTGCAGGGCCTCGGCGTCGGTGGGGTCGGGCAGCGGTACCGGCACGAGGGCCTCGCCGGGGCCGACGTACCCCTTCCAGACGCCGTCGGTGAAGAAGGCGGGCGCCCCGGGGCGCGGCTCGGACCGCAGCGGGGCCGGGACCAGGGGGAGCAGGACCAGACAGACGACCAGCGGGACGGCGTACCGCGGAGCCGGGGAGCGGGAGCTCGCCGACCGGTCGACGGCGAGGGCGAGCAGCATGCCGAGGACGGGCGCGCAGATCAGCGCGACGCGGCCGACGATGACCGACTCCAGCAGCGGCAGGTGCGCCAGCGGCGCCCAGGGGCCGGGGACCTCGGCGCCGGTCGCCGGGACGCGGACGCGCGGGCCCAGGGAGAGGAGGGCCGCGGCGGCCGCGGTGAACGCCAGCGCCCTGACGACGGGCCGCCGCCACAGGCCGATGGTGATCGCGAGGGCGAGGAGGAGCAGGGGCCAGCCGTAGAAGGCGTTCTGTTCGGTCCGGTTGAGGGAGAGGGCGTCCGCCCGGCCGGCGTCGCCGGCGAGGAGGGACCGCTCGGCGAAGGCGAACAGGGCGCGCACCGGGTTGGCGGCGCCCGGCCCGTGGTCGAGGTGGGTGTAGCTCTGCGGGCCGGAGAACTGCCAGGCCAGCGGGTAGACGACCAGGGGCAGGCAGACCGCCGCGGCGATCGCCAGGCCGCGCAGCAGGGGACGTGCGGCGGCGCGGGCCGCGCGGGGGCGCACGGCCGCGTGGGCGGCGGCGAACAGGAGCATGCCCAGCGCGGCCAGCAGCAGGGCCTCCTCGCCGAGGAACACCTGGTAGGCCGTCATCAGGCCGAGGACCACCGCGTCGCGGGTGACCCGGGTGCCCGCGCACAGCCGCAGGGTCCGCTCGGTGATCGCCGGGATCATGAACAGGACGACGAAGTTGGGGTGGGCGTTGGCGTGGCTGACCATCGGCGGCGCGAAGGCGGCCAGCGCGGCCCCGGTGAAGGCCGCCCCGCGCCGCGCCACGAGCCGGCGCAGGATCAGCCGGTACCAGGCCGCAGCGGTGGCCGCGAGACCCAGCGTCATCGCCAGGCTGAGGGCGACGGCCGGACCCCACAGGAGGGTGACCGGGGCGAGCGGGACCGACAGGCCGGGCATGGCGGTGTTCGCCATCAGGTTCACGCCGTCGGGGACCCCCTGGAGGTCGCTGAACAGCGGGTTCCGCAGGTGCACGACGTTGTCGGCGGTCACCGCGAAGAACCACTCCCACTGGTTCTGGTCCTGGAGGGAGTCGGTGAGGTGGCGGTGCGCCGGGTCGAAGAAGCGGCCCGCGTAGAGCGCGACGGCCAGGGCGAGGAACAGGGCGGCGGCGACGGCGTCGGCGGCCCTCACGGCCGGGAGGCGCAGGCGGACCAGGTCGCGCAGGAAGCGCGGGTAGTCCAGCGGACGGATCTTGGAACCGGGCCGGTGCGACCAGTGCACGGGGACCTCGGCGACCGGCCAGCCCGCCCGCTGGAAGTGGCGCAGCACCTCCACGTCGATGGCCCAGCCGTCCAGCCGGGACGCGGCGAACGCGGCGCGGACCTTCTCGCCGTCGAACAGCTTGAACCCGCACTGGGTGTCGCGTATCCCGCGCACGGCCGTCCCGCGGATGAGCAGGTTGCCCGCGCCGCCGAGCAGTTCGCGCGCCGGGTGCCGGCGCTCGCCGAGCGTCGCCCCGGGCACGGCACGGGAGCCGACCGCCGCCGCGCCACCCTCGGTGAGCGCCTCGTCGAGCCGCTCCAACTCGTCCACGGGTACGGCGAGATCGGCGTCGGTGATCAGCACGCGGCGCCCCCGGCTGGCGCCCACGCCGAGCCGCAGGGCGTGGCCCTTGCCGCGGTTGCGGGGGCTGGTGACCAGCCGCAGCCGGGGGTCACGGCGCCGGGTGACGATCTCGCGGGTGGCGTCGGTGGAGCCGTCGTCGGCGACCACGATCTCCCAGCCGCCCCACCGGTCCCCGGCGGCGGCGAGCTGCCGGGTGAGCGCGTCGAGGGTGGGGCCCAGCCGGTGCTCCTCGTTGTAGGCGGGGATCACGACGGAGAGGGCGGGCGGCCGGCGGGACGCGGCGACCTCGTGGGGCTCGGGGGCCCTGCCGGGCTCGGGGACGCTGCGGGACTCGGGTGCTTCTCGGGGCTCGGGGACGCCGTGGGACTCCTCGGCGGTGTCCGTCCCGCTCATCCGGCCGTCAGCCGCTCGATCAGCGCGAGGGAGTGCGTGTGGTACGCGTCGATGATCGTGCGGGCCGTGGCGGTGTCGCGGCGGTGGAGGGCGTCGACCAGTTCGGTGTGGCCGGACCACAGGTTGCCGCGCAGTTCGGTCAGCCGGCGCAGGTGCTGCACCAGGCACACCCAGGTCTGCAGGCGCAGCCGGTTCAGGAAGTCGGCGAGGTAGGGGTTGCCGAACAGGGCGCTCAGCTCGCGCCAGAACCGCAGGTCGTAGCCGATGAGCACGGTGAGGTCGCCGGCCGCCGCGGCCCGCTGCGCCTCCTCGCCGCGCCGGCGCACCCCCGCGACGGCCGCCGCGATCCGCGGGTCGTCCAGGCCCCGGAAGGGCTGCCTGCCCTCGTCCAGGGCGAGGAACATGCCCTCGACGACCAGGCTGCGCGCCTCGATCATGCTCCGGAAGTCGGCCACGGTGTACTCGTGCACCCGGAAGCCCCGGTGCTGGTCGGCGTCCAGCAGCCCCTGCGCCGAGAGATCGACCAGTGCCTCGCGGACGGGCGTCGCGGAGACGCCGTACTGGTCGGCGATCTCCTTCACCGTGAACTCCTGGCCCGGCTGGAGCCGTCCCGCCAGCACCTCGTCGCGCAGGGCGTCGGCGATCTGCTGCCGCAGGGTGCTGCGCGTCACGGCGCCCTTGCCGCTGCTGCCGGGCATGGTCGGGGCGTCTCCCTCGTCCTCGTCGCGTACGCCGGTCGACGGCGTGAGCGCCATCGGCCGATGGCGTGCTCGTCGGTATGTACGAGCACGCCACCTTACGCGTTCGACGGATTCAGGAGCTTGTCCGCGGCCTGCCCGCACACCGGCGCAGGACGTCGCGCTCCCGGCCGGTGAGGCCGAGGGCCTCGACGGGGTCGGTGGCGGCCGGGGCCCGGCGGGGACCGGGCGTGAGGGG